>JAHJJF010000125.1 GCA_018823135.1 Pseudomonadota bacterium | reverse complement strand
TTTGAAAAGCATCCCAATCCTTGATCATCAACAAAGTTAACCTGGTGAATACCTTTTCCCTTTCTTGCATGAATCCTCCGTTTTCTGTGGACACAGTGTCCGAAATCTGGAAGCCCGGAGAAAAAAAAATCCCCGGACCGATTAAAAAATCGATCCGGGGATGTCCCATATTATCCGCAAGATCACCGACCACCCCAGGTCCTCGGGGATGTATCACTGGTTTTCAGGTAGGTCTTCTGACTTTTCCGCCCTTTTGACAGCCTTCCCATCCGACTTTGGCGGACAGTGGCTTACAACGATCAAATGGGTTCTTTTTCTAATAAACACGAAAAAGGAGGAATTACAGCGGCGGGCCCGTCCCCGATTCTCACGGGGTTCCCTTTTATGCTCTCATGAGCACCTGAAAAAAATCTTTATACTGTATCTCATAACTCCGGTCAACTTTTACCTGCTTTTTCGGATTGTTCACCGCTCAGCATATCGACGCAGGAAAACTGATCGGGAAATTCAATCCCCTGGCAGATCTGGTATTTGATGAAAAAGGCTGGGCATGAGAACATAATGTTTGCCGCAAGACCGACCAGCAGAGGTGAAGAATTATTATGCAATTATCTGGGATACAGTGACCAGGAGGATTCTCACCGGATGGGAATTCTCAACTCTGAGACAATTTTTTTATGGCGACGAGAAGCTGCGTAGGCCTGATAAGTGTTAGCTTTACAGAATGCTCTTTGGAATACCTTGAGACAATCTTTCTTATGTCGGGATTATCAGGGGTCATGGTGCCCACATAAAGGGTTGACTCTTTTATTGAGTAAGGCAAAACCTGGTATTTGAGGATCAATTCCTTTGGAAAAAGATTGAAAGCCTGCCGGGAGACCGGTTCGGACCGGAGATCAACGAAAGACATTCTGAATTTCTCCGCAAGGGCTGTGTAAACCTGCTCCTCCTGGAGAATCTTTTTCTGGATCAGAAACTGACCGATTTTCTGCATCTTTAACCTTTGCTGAATGACGAGGGCCATTTTGACCTGCTCTTCAGTGACAAGGCCTGCGGCAACTAAAATCTCACCCGCCTTGAGCCCTGTTTTTTTTTCAATGTTATAGGCTTTATGGATTACCTTTTCAACAATGGCAGGATTGATGTTTGCCTTCTGGGCTATAATCTGGCCGATTTTTAAACTTTTGAGCTTGTTGAGTTCATTCAGGGCAAGAAGAAAATCCTGCTCGGATATCATGCCTTTATCAATGAGTATTTCTCCCAGGTAGCGCTTCTGATATCGCTGCTTGACATTGGCATGAGGGAAAAAAAAGTATTTGAACTGTGGCTGGTCCTCAACGGACACACCTATGAAGCCGCTGGAAAGGTCCTGCTCAACAGGCACATTCGCATGATAGGTGTTGCCGTCTTCAGTTTCCACAGTTTCAAGGTGGCAGGCCCCGGACAATTCAAAAAATTCCTCTGACATTTTGGACATCCGGACACAACTGAACTGAGATAAGGGAATCTGACGTTCAAGACGTTCGTCGCCGGGCAACACGGTGAGCTCACTTTTGCTCGGTTTAAAAAGCAGAATATTTGAAAAATTTTCCCTGCGGCCGTCGATAAACTCGAGAAAAGCCTCAATAACATTTGATTCATTCTGCGGGCTTTCGGTCTCCAGAGCAGCTACAAAATCATTGGCCAGTTCATCAAAGAGGTAATCATCTATCTCAACCGAGGCAAAACCACGGGTTACCATTTCATCGAAAATATTGTCAACACCGGTCAAATCAAACTTCTTACCAATATCAGAATTCATTGCCTTCCTGTATACTCAAATAATCACTTAATAACTTACATGACATGAAAAAATTCCACACAAAACCCGCAGGGATAAATCCAGATGCAAAGAAAATCCATAGAAATATTATTCTAATTCGTATCGCTGAAAAATAAAACAGATTAATAAATCTATTATCCAGGAATTGAGAGAAAAAATCCCACCAGACAGGATTAATAAAAGAAAAAAATATCCAAAGAAGACTTCCGATACGGCCCGTAATGGATATTTAATCCCACTCCATGAGAATGAAGCCGATACTTATCCGGTTGATGCTGTGATCGTAGTCAAGGAGGCTTTCGCCGTAGCCGATGAAATACTGAATGTACAGTGCGGTTTTCTCAAGAAACGGGATGCTCCATTCCAGCTGCATGGCGCCCCGGTTGTCATGGCGTTTCAGATTGTTTCTGAGCATTATGCCCATACGGTGCTTGGAAAAAAAATAATAACTGCGAAGTTCGCCATACCCCAAATAGTCATCCATTTCAGGATTATCATCCTCTTCTTCTTCCTCCGGTATCCGGTACCAGGCTTTCAGAAGTACGGTAAAATCGGTTCGCTCAAAACCAAATTCCGCAAGAATGCGGTTCCAGCTCCTTGAAAGCGGTTCGGAGCTGCCGTTTGATTGATGATTCAAACCCAGATTAACAATTCTCAAGCGCATAAGATCAAACACATTATAATCCGTGCGGAAATTCAGGAGAAACTCCGGTTCGTAATTGGTTTCGCGAAACGGCGCTGAATCCGCAAAATTATAAAGCTGCCAGAATGACTTCTGAGTATAACCGAACCAAAGGTCCAGAGGGTTTCCCAGAATGTCCTGCCAGAGCTTGACTTTCATGCTGATTTGAAATTTGACTTCGGCCCTCAGCAGGTCCGCGTTCGGGTCCGCTGCCTGCAGGGGTTCCACGTTAGGATTGTGATTATAGGAAACAGGGAGGACATAAGTGGAACGATGGGGCATAATAGCGTATTTTCCCCGGACTGCATCGGTATCCAGCTCCCAGAGTTTTGTCAGATACGACATGTACTCCGGCGGCGGAGAAGAGTTGATCAGGTCAAAGCATTCGAGCCTCTTGGAATCATCTTCGATCCGGCTGCAATCAGAAACGGAATCCGCTGTCGCCGTGCTTGAAAAAAGCAGCCCACTCGAAAAAAAAACCACTGCGTAAAAAATTCCGGACATCTGACGTCTCTTTAATAAATACCGCAGATCTGTATATAAAAACTTCATGTGATGACCGCCATGATATGATTAAAATGCCATGCTCATAGCCGGCATTCATGAAAGATCTCTGATTACGAAATATCAATCAGGAGGAGGCACCTCATTTTCCCTGACCTGGGAAAATCTCACAAAGATCTTTATTTAATTTCTCAGCAAGTATAATACATAAACAGTGAAACGCTTCCTTTTCCAATCATCTTTTATTACTATGAATTTTTCATGAAACGATAATCCCTTTAACAATTACAAATTACCCATGGCTTCACTTCATTCACTGAGCAAAAGACGATCTCGATCTTTAATACTGCCCCTCCTCAGCGGTATCCTTTTGTTGCTCTCGGTGATCACCGGCTGCACTTCGTTAACGCTGGAAGTCACAGAAAACCAGAACCAGGACCTTTTGTTGATCCGCAAAGCATTTGAACAAAATCTCCATGATACCCCTGAAAATGAATCCGGCTCCACATGGCACAGTGGATGGCTAGGCAATATTCTCATCAATATGGCTCCTGACGGGAAACACAGAGGATTATGCCATCACTGGCAAAAGCGGATTTACCAGGGAGTTTTACCTGCGGCACGGGAGTCCGGCTGGGGAATTACCGGTATTGTCATAAACCAAGGAACGATCTTCGAACATCATGCCGTTCTTGTGTATCAACCCGAAACCATTAATCGTCGAGATATACTTTCTTATAAATATCGGGATAATGTGTTTATCCTCGATGCCTGGCGACGAGGAAAAGCCGACATCTTCACTCTGCGGGACTGGCTGAAGCTGCATCTTGTGTATCGTGTAGAGGCGGCACTCGAAGGGCTGTCAGTGGCAGATATCCATACAGCCGAAACCTTGCAGGAATAACCCCTCTTTCTTCTAAAAACTTACGTTATATGTAAAAAGTTCTTTTTCCTGAATTTGCCGCAACTACCGAAAAATATAATGCTATTTCTCCAACTACAACATAACAAAATAGTGCAGTGCATTCTTTTAATAACAGCCCTCAATGGACTGAAGTAGGTCACTGTCGCAAAAGGTCCAGACATAGAATCAGCCTAGCAAAACGCAAGTCAATGAAATCAGTCTGTTGCGAATTCATCAATCTTGATTCGGATAGTTAATCAGTAAGGTTTGGGGGCCAGCCAAGAGAAAGGAATCCTCGTGGGCCTGATTATAAATATTCAGGGCGTCCGGACCGAAAACACAATTTTCATCGCAATGCGGGATCGGCATTTTCTCGCCGCCCGCCTCGACCCAGGCATAGGCGACTCGCCGTTTTTCCTGGGGATTATACAATAAATAAACCATCCAACGGGGCCTGGTTTTCACCTTCCCCAGAAATATCATGCCGGCTAAAGGGTTTGTGCCGTCACACAAAAACAATCCATCGATACGACAGCCCTCTGAATAGAGGACGAGTGAATGAAGATACTCTCTTACCGCCAGGGAATCCCGATGGGCAAATGCAGGTGTCGCTTCACAGCCCCCGTATGATTGAGCATGAATCAGAACAAAGGAAACCACCAGCAAATATATTATTAACTTATTCATATAATTAAATAATTTTAACACTTTCTCCTCTTGAAACCTCATACAAGTTTTTTTTTCAGGCATTATCTTACCGGGATTACACAACAAATATTTTTCTTTCACTTTCCAGAAAATTAATACCTTGGAATAATGAGTTACTCAGGTATACTGAAGGTTCCTCAGTTCACATCTTTTGAAAAAAATGTATTCGGTAATCCTTCCTTATATATGCCGCGTTTCTCGCTACAACAAGAGACTGCATGAAATTTTTTCAAGCAATAAAAGGAGGCCGCATTATGAAACTTTATGTTGGTAATCTTATGTACAATATGACCGACATTGAATTGTCGAATTTGTTTTCAACTTATGGTGCCGTGGTAAACGCCCAAATTATTACCGACCATTACACCCGGCAATCAAAAAATTTCGGCTATGTCAAGATGTCGAGTCGTACCGCCGGGAAAATCGCCCTGCAGAACCTGCACGGCAAAAAAATCAACAACCGGAAAATCATCGTCAAGGAGGCCCGTCCCCGTGATGAGCGTATGGGGCTTGGCTGGTAGATACTTTCTGCGGTTTGGCTGATTTCCTTGTAATATTTCACTGTTTGCAATATTTTTTGATACAGCTTCTCTTTTTCTCTTACAATAACAGCTCTATCCAGTCTTCCTTGATGTTCAAGTGCTGATCATGAAACATTCGGACAAGCGTCATTGTTTGCTTGAAATGACCACTCCTAATTGTTTAAAAAAACCTCGGCACAGAACTCTCCGAACCTGCCGAGATTTTCGCAGACATGGATCCCGGCTTCTTTCATTACCGTAATTTTGCTTTGCGCGGTGCCGCTGCCGCCGCTGACAATGGCGCCGGCATGTCCCATTCGTCTGCCCGGCGGAGCGCTCAATCCAGCGACAAAACCCACCACCGGTTTACTGACCTTTTCGGCAATATAAGCAGCAGCCTCTTCCTCAGCCGTTCCGCCGATCTCGCCCACCAGGACGATACACTTGGTCTCCGGGTCCTGCTCAAAGGCTTCAAGGCAATCGATAAAACTGGTGCCGGTTACCGGATCGCCGCCGATACCAAGGCAGGTTGTCTGGCCGATGCCTTGCAAGGTCAATTGATGCACAACCTCATAGGTCAGTGTTCCTGACCGCGAGACAACGCCGACAGGGCCGCCGGATTTATGGATAATTCCAGGCATGATGCCGACCTTGCTCTGGCCGGGAGTGATTATTCCCGGGCAATTGGGGCCGATCAGCCTTGATTTGCAGCCTGCAAGATAATTTTTCACCCGCAGCATATCCAGAACCGGAATGCCTTCGGTTATCGCCACGATCAGCTCAATTCCCGAATCAGCAGCCTCACGTATCGCATCAGCGGCAAATGCCGGAGGCACAAAAATCATACTGCAGTTGGCGCCGGTTTCACGAACAGCCTCATTCACCCTGTCAAAGACCGGCACATCATCCATTTTTTGGCCGCCCTTTCCGGGGGTGACGCCTGCGACAATCCGGGTGCCGTACTCGATGCATTGCCGGGAATGAAATTGCCCTTCCCTGCCGGTAATCCCCTGCACCAGAACCTTTGTCTCTTTATTTATAAATATCGCCATAGCTATTTCCCGGCAATTGCGGCAATCTTCACCGCCGCATCAGCAAGATCAGTGGCAGTAATAAGATTCAAGCCGGATTCCGCAAGGATCTCCCGCCCTTTTTCGACGTTGGTCCCTTCCAGGCGGACCACAACCGGCACATTGATTGCCGTTTTTCTGGCAGCGTCAACCACCCCCTGTGCAAGGATATCGCAACGCAGGATGCCCCCGAAAATATTAATCAGCACCCCTTTCACCTGGGGGTCATTGAGTATTATTCGTAAACCGTTTTCAACCATCTCAGCACTTGCCCCACCACCGACATCGAGGAAATTCGCGGGCTCGGCGCCGGTTTTTTTTATCAGATCCATGGTTGCCATGGCAAGCCCTGCGCCGTTGACCATATTGCCGATATTGCCTTCAAGTTTGATATAATTGAGGTTGTATTTTGAGGCTTCAACCTCCAACGGGTCTTCCTCGTCAAGGTCACGATATTCGAGAATATGCTGTTGCCGGAAAAGAGCGTTATCATCAATCTCAATCTTCGCATCCAGGGCGATTAATTCATCCTCTGGAGTAATGATCAGAGGATTAATTTCAAGAAGGGCACAATCACAGTCAATAAACACGCCATAAAGCCTGTTCAAAAACTCAACGAATTTTTCCGATACAGAGCCAGACAGATTCAGTCCCTGCGCAACGCTCAACCCATGATGCTCTTTAATACCGGTCAAAGGATTAATTTCTGTTCGGAGTATCTTTTCAGGAGTC
>JAHJJF010000124.1 GCA_018823135.1 Pseudomonadota bacterium | reverse complement strand
TAATGGCATGTCTGTCGGCGAATTGTTTCTTTGGCCACCATCTATGATATTGTTTAATCCCATGATCATGTCCATCATGGTATCGGCCTGGGCATTCAGCTCTTCAAGGGCTGAGGCAGGCATGTTCCGATGCGCCGTCTGCCAAACTCTGGCTAGAAGCGGAAACCTGGCCTGCAGCGTCGGAAACATGCTCTGCTCCGGAAGTAAGGCCATTGACTGCAAACCTGATTGGTTTGGTTATGGATTGGACAATTAACCATGTACCTAAATGCAGAAGGAAATACTGATAATGCCGATTGCAATATTAAATCGTTGAAGTTTTTCCGCTGCGTTTTTTACCAACTCTAACGCAAATGCTCCCTGTAACCCTGGTTGTTTGATCAGAGGATCAAATGCCTCTGCCAGTGTTTGCGGCAGTCTGGTCAAAATTGGCCATCAGCTTGTTGCCGCCTTGAGGGCCAATTTCAACATAGGCCTTGGCCATGGCTTTTCCTGTTATGCAATGATGTTTCAACCCTTGAGCAGCGATTCTCCGATTGTCGCCAGGATTAATCGCTATTGTCTCTCAGCGATGAATAAAAAATTGACCCGGTGCAGTATTTTGCCTGACTTTTTATTGAATATTTTATCGAAATGATTTATGTACAGCGGGGAAGTTTTTGAAACCATTTGATGGGGTCTCGGTAAATCAATAAGTGTTTGTTATATCGTTGAAACACAACTGTTGTTGGTTTGTGGCCGAACGCCAAAATACTCAGTCAATGAACAGGGAGAAAATTTATGAGGAATCAGAATAGATGTATCATTATGGTGTTTGCAACTGCTTTGACTCTTGCTGTTTTAAATTTCAGCGGTGCGGAGGCTGAACCTTTTCCGGAGCGTCCCTCCGACTTTGCGACCATGGAGGAATTCTGTCGAATCTGCCATTGTGATCCCCTGGAATCGGTGAACATTCATCATTTGAAAACCTATACAGATGGAACTAATGCCTTAAACATGGGCGCAGTTGTAACTCCAAACCCTTTAAGTTCAATAGGGACATATTCATGTTACACCTGCCACCAGCAGGTTTATAACCAGAAACTTTACGTCTATGAGTTTCTGCCATTCAGGGATTGTACTATTTGTCATGTCCCCGGGGCCTTGAGTGATCCTGATTATTATTTCAAAAAAGCTCATCATGCCATGCCCAGTGAAACCAATCCTCTGGAGAGCAACAGGTTTGCAAGCGACGGAAACAATTGTTTCAGATGCCATAAAATAATGTTTATTGATCCGCCTTCTGTCTGTTACGTCCCACCGCCACCTCCGGCAGAGATTTGCGATGACCTCATTGATAACGATGGAGACGGGTTTGTAGACTGCGCCGATGAGGAGTGCGGCAGCACCCCTGGTTGTCTGCCGCCGGTAGAGATCTGCGATGACGGCATCGATAACGACGGTGACGGATATTTTGACTGCGTTGATTCCGAATGCGCAAGTTTTCCGTACTGTCTGCCTGAAAAAGGCAACTGCAGGGATGGCTATGACAATGACCGGGATGGCAAGATCGATTGCTCGGACAGGGATTGCGCAAAAGACTCTGCGTGCCGATGATAATACTATTGATTGATTGAGTGGCTGTCTGGATGTGAACTGATGAGCCCCGGTGCCTGAAACGCGCCGGGGCTTTTTGTCTTGCTCGATGAAAGGCAAGTCCGGATTTTTCCTTCATCGCCCGGAAGGTTTTCGGCCTCCTTAAATCATGAAACTGCCGCCGGTTACCGGAATATATTGACCAGTCAGGTAGTCTGATAACGAAGATGCGAGAAATACGGTAACCCCGGCAACATCATCAGGCATGCCGACCCGTCTGAGTGGGGTGAAGGCGGCGATCTGTTCGTGCATTTCAGGCGGCTGTCCGGCAGTAGCGTCGGTTTTAACAAGACCTGGCCCGATTACATTCACCGTAATTCCCTCAGGACCAAGTTCTGTTGCCATTACTCTTGCCATACTGTCCACCGCCGATTTGGCCGCAGCGTGGGCAGCAAAGCCATAAGCCGGATGTCGTGAAAGACTGCTGCTGATAAATATCAATTTGCCGGATTTGCGTTGAGTCATATCCCTCAGCACTGCTTGTGAGCAGTTGTACAGGGCCTGCATTTCGCCGGTGATTTTCCCATTGATTTCTTCCCAGGTCAGGGCGATGAACGGTTTGATCGGGAAGTCAATATTGGCATTGTTTACCAGGACATCAATTCTCCCGAAGGTGTTGATCGCAGTCTCAACCATGGCATTCACCGCATCAGCATCCCGGACATCAGCCTGAAAGATTATGCCGTTCCCTCCGTTTTTCTTGACCCGGGCCAGCACCGCTGCTGCTTTCTCCCGGTTGTTCAGGTAGTTGATAATCACCGTTGCGCCATGATGCCCGAGAGCTTCAGCAATGGCTGCTCCTATTCCCCTGCTTGCCCCTGTAACCACCACTACCTTGCCATCAATAGAAAGCTTCATGGCTGTTCTCCTCTGGATTTATTTGTAATCTGTTCATTTCTGTCCTGATATAAATTAATTACGGAGAGACTGCCAGGCGCTTTTTCTGGCGAGAACCTTTATGCCGTGAAGCGGCGAATTCTGTAATGGGTGGATCAGCAGAAGTATATTTTTCGGCAATCCGGTAAAAATATCTGCCAAAGACATGCCCGTTCTTTTGGATTTGTATGTCTTGTATCGGGTTTACAAATTGAAAATGCGATATAATAGCGGGATTTTTTAAAGAATTTTCTTCCATGCTTACCAGGATCATCAATTTATCTTCCATTTCGGTTTTATTTGTCCAGTACTCATACATGAGACTGTTCATTCCGAAAAGATGGGAACCTGAAGTAAGTTGAATTTTTTGCTGATTTTCTTTTTCAATGGAAGTGCCGCCTTTAGTGCGATAAAAAGCCAACAAACTTGCCAGGTTATACTTGTCCACGCCAACCACAATTGCTTTCTCGGTTTTTGTCTCTGCCAGTGCATCCTCAACAAAATCAATCTGCCGGCTGAAATCCTGCCAGCCAACAAGGTGGAAATAATCAGGGTAAGGAACTCCGGGAAAACCCAAGGTGAGGTAATGCAGGACCGCACCATAAAGCAGAAGGCAGGTAAGGATTGTTGCCGGCCAGGCTTTATTTAAGGGTAATTGGAAGCGAGAGCCAAATTGACGCTTCATCTGCAAGGCGATAAATGGCAACAAGACAAGCCACAGCGGTCCGGTCCAACTGGCTTTTACTTCTCTGCTTAAACTGAAAAAAACAAACACCGCAAGAGGTGGAATTGAGAAAATCAGCCCAAAAAGAGCTTTGCGGCTTTTCATCACCAGAATGAGAATATTTTTAATTGGTCGCTTCCTGGTTGGAAAAAGCAGGAAGATGGCTGCCAATAGACCGGTAGGGGTGAGCAGGGCGAGGATGTGGCCGAGAAGAAAATGCAGTGAAAAAACGGAAGCGTCGTGCCATCGGTGCGGCCCTTGAAAATTGAAAGATGCCCAGTCATGGGTAGCATTCCAGAAGATAACCGGTGAAAATAGCACCATGGCAATTATTGCCGCAAGATATGGCTCTGGTTTGAAAAACCATTTTCTTGAATTACCCTCAAGCAGCAGGAAGATGAGGATTGCCGGTCCGAGTAAAGCGATTGTATATTTGGACAACATCCCGAGGCCGAGGCATACCCCCACCCCATACCAGGCAAGACGTTTATTGGCAATAAGTGCTCGCTCAAGGAAAAACAGCGCCCCTGCCCAGCAGGCCACCAGAGGACTGTCCGGAAACATGAAAAAGCCTGCACCGAAAAAGAAGGGCAGGGCGGCAAATAATAAAAGAGCCCGAAAGGCAGCGGCCTTATCAAATAAATTGCGAGTCAGCCCGAACAAAAAGCCACCGGTAATCATCCAGCATAAAAATGCACCAAACCGGACACCAAATTCAATATCCCCGAAAATAGAGGTATTGAGCCAAATGATCCAAGCAACCATGGGTGGATGATCCAGGTAGCCGATATCCATGTGCTGGGCATAATTCCAATAATATGCCTCTTCCGGCAGAAGTTCTCCGATGCCGATATATGCCAGGCGCAGAAGAATCGTGTACGACACAATGCCAATAGTCAGCAGCCTCCATGTATGTTCAGCGGCGACAGCTGCTTTCTGCGGGAATACCCATAATGCGCAGCCTGTATAGTTGACAATTGTTGCTGCGCCAATGGCGGCCAGGATGGCAAGCTGTGCCGGCAGATTCAGGGTTTCAGTTAATGTTCCGAGAATGCCGCCGCGCAGAAAGTAGGCAAGCAGGGCAACAATCATAAAGGAGAAAAAGCTCCTAGTGGAAAGGGTTTTGTCGTTGTCCGGAAATGACCAGCATGTGGTAAGCAGGAAAAGTGAGATTGCCGCGACGATAAAGCTTATGGAATGGGCCGCACACAAGGAATCGCCGCGATGGGTCAGGAGAGTAAAGAGGATAAAGTCCAGAATGGATACCAGGAGAGCGGTGAAAGCAAGTTTTGCAGCGCTTGGATCGGAGACATTGCCGCCGGTGAGTTTCAGGATTTGGCTGGAAAAATTTTTTATCAGCGGACCTCCAATTTTTGATTGCCCTTGTTGCCGGTTATCTTGCATGATTCACTATACAACGAATGAGGATTTTCACCAATTAACTCAAAAGGTTCATTTATATCAATTATGCTCAGAAACCATCTTGTTGCAGGGTTCGGGGCACTTCTGTTGAAATCATTTATCTCGGTTCTGTTTTTCATGACATTGGTTGTCTGACAATGGTTTTCCATTTTTCCGGTGCTGCCCGCCGGATGTCGCTCAGATATATTTCGTGATGTTTGCCAACTCGTTGGCCGCCATTATCTTCAATGAATGCATGTAGTTTCTCAATTGTTGGCCCTTCCTCTGAAAACGGCCCGATATGCATTATTTGTGCGGCCTTTCCTTCCTTGAATGATTGATATCTTAACAAGGGCAGGGCAACTGGATGTTTCTTTTTTCGGACTTCCGCCATGGCTGTTTCAACCATTTCCGCGGCAATGAATTGGGGTTGCATAATCATAACTGTCCACTTCCAGGTATCCTTGTTTCCCTCAGTGAATGCCGACATGTCATCAGCCCACCAGAGCGCCTCGAGGGGCAACACGCCGTAATCGATAGCCATGTCGCCCTTTTTGACCATGAACTTCAAGGTGTAGGCAAGTGGAAACAGCGCTTCGATTGCATCCTTGAATGCTTGCGAGGTATTTGGATCGCCCTGTCCGTCAATCATCAGGAAATTCATCTGCGGCACTTCGACAATTTCAACGGTTTTGGCAGAAGGCTTGTAGAGGTGTTTGAGTTCTTTTTTGTAATCTATTTTCTTCATCTTTTTATCCTTATTTTCTGGCAGGAATAAATAGCTGGCCCCTGTATTCCAGTAATCATCGTTGCGGGTTAACAATGGTTGGTCGTTTCATGATGATTTTGAAAAGCCCCATAAAGAGCAGAATAAAGAAAGTCGTCGTGAAAACACTTTTTAATAGAGTGAACGTGCTGGATACGTTAACCAGTTCATGGGGCACATTTGGATATGATTTGATCATTACAATGATACAAATATTTTCCAGATAGTCAAAAAAACCGCCCAAGAACGGGATTGCCGCGAAATAAAATATCTTAGAATCAGCCGCATAGCCCTTATTGAAAATCCAGGTAAGGAGTAACGAATGTGAAATTGCAAATAAACCGGGATAGATGAAGTCGAGGGGCAGTTGAAGATGGAGATAAAGACTCCTCCCATCCTTCCCCAGGGTTTCAAGCAGTGAGAGCGCATATTCATGGGAGTATCCAAAAGGGGACAGGTCAAACAGTGCTTTTCCTTGGGCAAAGCGCTCAACAGCAGGAATTGTGTAGAGCAACATTGTCAGATAGACAACCATCGTCGCGATGAAAAGCCCCAATACTATTTTGCCTGAAGACCACTGTTTTAGGAAATTGACTATTTTTTTCATGGTGTTTCCTGTTGTCTGGATTGAATTTGATTATTTGACTGGCGTTTGGCGGCGTCCCTTCTTCCGCGACTTAGCATGGAGTACGTTCATGGGATTTCAGCCGTTTATGCAGTATTCAATTATGCTTTCACAGTGAATAGCCGTGGTATTTAAAAAGGGGATGCCGAATTCGTCGGTGGTTAAAATCAGCGGAAGTTCGGTGCAGCCCAGAATCAATGAGTCGATCTTTTCCTGATCCACCAACCGTTTTGCAATGTTCAGCAACTCGTTTCGTGTCGAATCTTTGAATATGCCCAGTTCGATTTCTGAAAATATCCTGTGGTGAATAAGCTTTTGTTCGCTCTCCGTGGGAACAACGACCGACATGCCGTTCCGGATAAAAGGCTTCATATAAAAGTCTGAATCCATGGTGAGTTTTGTCCCCAGCAGCCCAATATTTTTCAAACCCATTTTCTGCGCTTTTTTGCTGGTCTGCTCAACAATACTCAGCATGGGAACTGGGGATAATGCTTGTAATTCATCAAAAACGATATGGGGGGTGTTGGAAGCGATCACCGCGAAATCGGCGCCAGCGCTGTGAATTCTTTTTATTTTATCTAATAGCCACTCGGTCAGCCGATCCCAGGCAGATGTTTTTATAATCTCTGTAAGGTCGTTCATATTGGCGCTGTAAATAATAATTTCAGGATAGGCAAGATCGGCATATCTGGTGTTGAAAGCAGTAATAATCTCTTTGTAATAATCAGCTGTTGATTCTGGCCCGAGTCCGCCAAGGATACCGATAGTTTTCATGTGTGACCTTTATGAGTGATAACGACCGTGGGGAGTGGTGTGCAAAAAAAACCTGTCAGAAACGACTGCAGCTGAAATGCGCCCACCTCTAACCCGTGGTTCTGTGCCTTGTCATTTCTTACCTTTTTTCGATGCAGCCCTTAATGCCGTATTATACGCTCTGGTTGCCCAGGAGTTCATTTCTTCACTGTCTTCTAATGCCTCCTCGGGTGCCTGATAGTATGCCATTTTCAATTCTTTGCCTTTCTGGTGATAGGTAAAGGGTTCAAGGCCGCGGGTTTTGAATTCGTTTTCAGTCTCTGTATCTGCCTTCAGGTAAAGAACGCTATCAGCAACCAACCCGAACATCAGCCCTTTGAGGAAAATTCCGTGGCCGCCGAACATGCCCTTGGCGCGGACCGGTCCAATGGACTGCATGAGTTCGACCAGGTAGGAGACAAATTCTTTTTCCTGGTTTGATGCGGGCATGATGTTTTACCTCGGGAGCAGGGACGCGGGGCAGTCAGACTGCATGGACACTAATTAATTCTAAACAATTTTTTCTTACCGTTTTTTACGACATCATTCAATCCACATTTCCTCTGCCATGGAAAGCTCTGGAAGGCAGATAGCCATGCCAGATGAGTTCTTTATCTGCCAGATGGGTTGATTCTTCGTGGGACGGCGGGCGGTAGACCAGCCGGAAACGGTTATTCCACGGCAGGCTGCCGATCTCCACTGTCTGATCCTTGTGGATAACCTGCCATCTGGGTTCGGCAAAGTCGATCTCCCATGTTTTTGATTCATCTGGTGACAGGACAATTACCTGGTCGGTGTAAACCGGCAGATCTCGGCAGAAATCATTGGCCAGGGGCAATAATTCATCAACCTGATTCACCGGTTCCAGGGCAAAGGAGCAGACATCCGGCAGATCGACAATGGCCAGGTCCTCTTTGGAAACATTCTGCAGGGTTATTTCAAGTCTGCCGCTTATGGGTTCGTCCTTCTGGTTCTGCTGTCTTCCCTGACGCAAAACTTTGAGCCCCATGCCCAGTTTGCTCCAGCGATGCCCTTTAATCACCGGGGTGCCGTTGGTGCCAATTGCAACCTTCATTTCAAGGGGAATCTGGATCCCGGTGCGGCTGCCGCGTTTATTCTCCATCTCAAGGCCTTTACCCTGTTCGACAAAATAGGCTTCGATCCCGTATTTAATACTCAGGGCATTGTTGTTGGTGGTTTTCGGGCGCCAGGGGTAGCTGAGCCGGCCTTTGACAAATAAACCGTCATCAGGTCTGGTGTTGGTTATGTGTTGCAGCCCGGCAATACCGTCTTCGCCCGGAATGATCACCGCATACACTTTGCTGCCCTTTGGTTTTTCCATCTTTTTGTCAGCTAAGCTTCCTTGGGCCTGGCGCAGGGAAATGTTGGATATCTCATAGCTCAGTCTGACATAGTCGCCACGGAAAATATCTCTGGGATCAATGGGCGCGGTGCGCAGATATACCTCGGTGCCGTAGCGGACGATATATTCCCTTTCCAAAGCCATTACAGCCAGGATTACAACCTGCAGGGCAATAGCCAGGATCACGAATGTTCTTCTCATCGCTTATCCTCCAGGCCCTGTTTTTTTGATTTGGAATAAAAGAAGCCGGTGGCAAATATTGCGCCGCCAACAACGAAGAAAACCATTGATCTGGCGATCAGGCTGCCGAAGAGATCCACATATCTGGAAATTGCCAGAATCGAAAACAGCAGACAGCCTAAAGTTGTTTGTTTGAGGTTAACCTCCCTGCAGCCGTGGATAATCAGCATCACGCAATGGAAGAGAAACAGCAGGTTGAAGATGGACGCTCCACCCCAGCCCCAGCCGCCCCCGTGATCGGCAAAGCCCAGTGCGAGCACCAGAACCATGCTGATGATCTGGCCGATATGTTCGGGTTGCAGAATCTGCCGGATATCTGCCGATTGCCGCACTGCCTTGAGGGCCGTCATAAGCCAACAGGATACTGCCAGAAAACCGCTGATCGTCAGGTAGAGAATGGCAGCAAGGCTATCAAGATCAAAAGCAAGATGTCGGCTTACACCTTTGAAGGTAAGGGCATAAAGGACGATGATATAGACCAGATTGCCGAAGAAAGAGAGTATTCTGCGGCTTTCGGGAAATGATCTGCTCCGGCCTGCCAATAGAGCAGCCGCGATCAGGGCATTGGCAAGGAAGATGAAGACCGTGACCAGAAGATCTTCATCCATTCTGCCACTGTTGAATGCCACAGTGACCAGTATGGATGAAATTGCCGCGCCCAGCAGGACTCGAGATTTCTGGAGCCAGGCAAGGGGCAGCAGGCCGACGATGATTATCAATGGCGCAGGGTGATTGATCTGATGAAATCCCCAGACCTCGCAGCCGCCCCACAAAGCGACAAGAAACGCCGCCGCGACTCCCTGCGGGGTGGAGGGCAGGGCCCAGGCCAGAGCAAGGGCGCCAAGGGACCAGAAAAGAATGCCGTTGGGATAATACTCGTTGATGTGATAGATCTGGGCGATCAGCCAGATGCCGGCGCCAAACAGGACAGTTCCCAGGACATGCAGACCTTCGCCCAGCGCCTGATTATTGCTCTGTGGTCGGCAGAGCGCAAAACCGCTGCCGTGGGCGGCAAGAATCGCCAGAAAGACCACTCCGAGTTTGACGAATTTGTGGAGAGCGTGCCAGTTATAGGCAAACAGCAGAATAACTCCCAGCCCGAAGAGAATAGCCCCAAGGCTGAAAAATATGATCCGTCCCCACTGGGCCGGCTGGTCATCAGGATAACGGCCCTTGATTGCCGCAGCCTGCTCTCTGGTGATGATCCCTGCCGCACACCACTGTTCAACTTCGTTTGCCAGCCACCTGATATGTTTGATCATGACTCCCTTTGTATCAGCATATTATTTGTCTGCACAACGTTGAAATAATCGTCAGCGGTCAAACCCTGGATGAGGATTTCTTTTTGTATTTATCGATAGTCAGCAGGACATACTCGCCGATTTTCTCCGTTGAAACCTGCAAATCAAACGGATTGATTTCGTCATGTTTTTTTATGGCCAGAATAGTCTGGATATTTCTGTGTGACTGTCCGGAAGCAAAGGTGTCCACCACTGCTTTTTTGATTGTGCAGTCCTGGCAATTTTCGTCTTTTCCACATCCTGCTTCAGTAAAGGAATGGATGCAGTCAAAAACCTGTCCGCCTCTGTAGCCCTCAATTTCAGAGAGATCTTTGTTGAACAATTCACAGGCGCTTTTATTGGCGGTGACAATCTGTCTTGGCTCAGCCTGCATGAGAAGGGTTGGAAAGGGAAGCGAATTGATTATTGCTTGTGGGGTTGCATATTGTGTGCTGCTGGAAATACCTTGATTCATGTTTTTTCCCTTATTCATGCGACTTGCATCACCAGCCGCCCAACAGACTTGCCGTGGTTGGCGTCAACAGGGCTTCTTCTGGAAAAGTGTATTGATTTGTTATGTGCTATCTCCGACTTTTCTTATCCTTCATTACGGTCTTGATGAGCTTCCCAAACTGCTTGTCCTTTTTCCTTTTCTCCAAATATGACATTTCATTGTAACTGGACTCTTTGGTCATTTTTACATAATTTTGATAGCGTTCATCAGATAATTGACCTTTTACAACAGCATCCAGGACAGCACATCCTTTTTCTCCTGCATGCGTACAATCGTTGAAACGGCATTTTTCTGATAAAGTAATTATTTCAGAAAACGTTTCATCAAGCCCTGTTGCCACCGAAAAATTCCCGAGTTCCCGCATGCCCGGCGTGTCAACTATCATTGCTCCAGAATCCAGTTTAATCATTTGTCTATGGGTTGTGGCATGCCTCCCTTTACTCTCTTTCCTGCTGACTGTTTTGGTTGTATATTTTGACTCACCAATGAGGTTATTTACTAACGTTGTTTTGCCAACTCCTGATGATCCCAGCAAACAATATGTCAGACCTGGCTGCATAATTTCTTTTACGCTATCCAAACCAGATGCATTTGCGCTGCTGAAGGGTATTACATGTAAGCGTGGCATATTTTTTTGGATCTCATCGATTCTGGTTGTAATATCTTCGCTAGCAAGCAGATCACTCTTACTCAGAAGGACAATTGGTTGGATTTTACCCTCGTTAACCATGACAAGATAACGCTCTAAACGCCGGAGGTTAAAATTTTCATTAAGAGATTGAACAATGAATGCAACATCGATATTGGCGGCAATCAACTGGAAATCAACTTTTTTCCCGGGTGTTTTTCTTTTTAACAAAGACTTGCGTGATAAGACCGCGTGAATTATTGCGAATGTATTTTCATCATAATAATTGGCAAGAACCCAGTCACCTACAGCTGGATAATCAACTGGAGATTCCGCACTAAATATTAATTTCCCTACCAACTCCGCTAAAACATCAACTTCCCCATTGTTTATGGAATAGCTATCTCTGTGAACAGCTACCACTCTTGCTATGTCAAATTGTTCCAGGATTTCAGGGGTAACTGTTTCCAACAGCCATTTGCCAAAGCCAATTTTTTCTAAATTATTCGATATATTATTCATCTGGAATTAAAACACCTAAAGACCTGCATCACCAGCTGCCCACCCAAACTTGCCGCGTCAGCGCCGCGCTTCTTCCTGTCAGCTGGAGTGATTTGATATGCATTTCCAGTAATATCGCTATTCTATTCCAATATTTTTGAAAAAACGTAAGGAAACGGTATAGCAATTAAATCTCCAGTAATTGTTAGTAAAAATATTATGCACAGGGAAATAGCGTAAGAAGGAAACTTTCCAGTAACCAAAAGAGGGATTATTACAGCGATGAACCATACTGATTTATAACAAAGATGAAATAAAAGAATTGGTAGAAATTTCAGAGGATATTTCACCCCCAAAATCGCCATAGTACCGTATGTCACTAGCATACAGCCGTAAGTTCCAAAAATTACAGGCTCATTAACAGGCCAATGAAAAATAGATTTGAATAATTCTGGCAAAACCAGCATTGCCAGTCCTCCTCCACCAGCAACGATGAAGGTGAAAACATACATGAATCTCAGCCAATTCCAACGAATGATATAATTATTAGACATTGTATTAGCATCCTTTGGTAAAGTTAGGGCCGGTTAACGATTTGAATCAGTGGAGCAAAAAAGCAGTTCGATTTAACTTGATAGCGCTGTATGCACGGCAGATTGTTACTTGGAAAAACGCGCCTTTTCTGTTCCACTGAATTCGCTGGTTCGGCTATTTATGCCGTTTGTTTTTTATATTGCCCATTTTGGCCCCAAAATAGACAATGCTGTCTTGTAATATCAGCTACTTACAATACGCACAATTCAGCATTCTGCTATCGCATCAACAGTTTGCCGTGGTCCGACCATGTGCTGCAATCGTGTTGCCAAAGTTGAATCCGTTATTTACACATTCTCAATTTAAAAAAGGCGCCCACTTCAATACGGTAATCTTTGTATCATGTTCAGCCTTTTTGAAGGTTTGTGTTTGATTGTGTCCGGATTCTCCTTTTTTTCCCTACAATTATTTCAAGGGGATCATTTACGTAGACTTTTCCGAGCCCAATCGGTGAAGTAAACGTTCCACCCTTTTTTTCATCACTAATTCCCTCTGAAAATCCGAGATCCACAGGTACTTTACCTCTTCCTCCCTGTGCATCAACCACATAGGTCGGGCGCAGAAAACCGGTAGTGGTTCCGCACAGGTCTCTGCAGATCTCTTTTCCTCTGTATACATCTGTTCTAAAATGACCTGTTCCCTCAACAAGGTCGGCATAATAGAGATAATATGGTTTTATTCCCATTTTCCCGAGACCGTGCATAAGTGTTCTCATTACATCGGTGTCGTCGTTAACGCCCTTCATCAAAACAGTTTGATTTCCTATAGGAATGCCCAGTTGCCTTAAAACCTTAACAGCCTGGTAGCTTTCGTTAGTTATTTCATTTGGATGGTTGAAATGCGTGTTTATGAAGAGCTGCGGATCTTTAAGTGACTGGGGTGTATGTTTTCTGAGGACCTCGATGAGTTCTTTGTCTTCAATAATCTTTTGCGGCCAGACGCATGGAACTCTTGTCCCGATCCGTATCAATTCAAGATGTTTAATTTCTTTCAGTTTTCCCAGAACATCATCAAGCCTGTTGTTGGACATCAACAATGGATCCCCGCCCGAGATCAGGACGTCTCTGATATCCTCGTGAGTTGCAATGTATTCAATCCCCCTTTTTATGTCTTCCAAAGCTGGGTTTTTACGGTCATCACCAACTTTCCTTTTTCTGGTGCAGAATC
>JAHJJF010000123.1 GCA_018823135.1 Pseudomonadota bacterium | reverse complement strand
CCGCGATTGAAGACGCAAGCAGCGCAAACGGGTTAGTTGTCAAGAAATCTGCCGGAAGGATGGAGAATTTTTACTGCTTATTTGATTTTCGATCCAAGGGAGAAGTTTATTCCTTGACAACCGAAGGCCATATAGAGGTTAGAGTTGTTGATTTGAACAGCTATTATTAATTCATCTGTTTCGATTTGATTAACATCAGGCAAAACATACCCATATTTCCCGTCAGTCCAACCGCTTCCTCTAAGAATAAAACCAGTTCCTGGTTCAGGACCAGTTGATTGCGAAAAATGATCACTTATGAGAACACCACAACCACTCAATGAAAAGGTCAGAATAAGTAGGCAAATTTTATAAATTAAATTCAGGAAGTTATGATTGTTATGTTTACTCATGATTTTCTTGCTACCTATTGATTAGCAGCCATTTTTACCCTGTCCAAGTTATTCTGTTTTTTTTGCACCTATAATTCAGGAATAAATATGCATTATGTGCTTTCAACTTATGCCAAAAGGTGGAATTTCTAGGCACCATAACACATTAAAGACTTACAATGCCACTTGTGATTATTTGTTGGGAAAGAGGGGAAAACAACGAGAGCAGGAAGGAACAATTTAAATAATTGTTAATGAATTAAGAAGATTCTTCTTCTGGCTTTCCCTTAGCTGATAAAACCAGATCCTTAAGGGCATTAATAAATACCGGATTGGTATTGAGGGATTCGGTGCGCTCAAGACGGATGCCGAGATCTCTGGCCTGGTCCTTATAGAGCATATCGATTTCATAGAGGGTTTCCACGTGATCGGAAACAAAACTGATGGGCACCATGAGCACATTGCTGCAGCCTTCTGCGGCCAGGGCTTCAAGCATTTCAGGGGTGGACGGCGACAACCACTCCACCGGCCCGCTCCTGCTCTGGTAACAGAGTTTGCCGGTCAAATTGGTGCTTTTTTCTACTGCGCGGATGGTTTTCACCAGATGGTCCACATAGGGGTCACCCTCTTTGATAAAATTCACCGGCAGGCTGTGGGCGCTGTAAACAACCTGAAACTTCTCCCCGCCGAATCGCCTGATTCCTTCACCGATTGTTCCGGCAAGGGCTTTCACATACCCCTGATGGTCGGGGTACGACTCAACCGTGGAAATCTCAAAGGGTTCCTTGAAACCTGCAGCCACACCCATCAAATCATCAATGGAAGAGCCGGTTGTTGCCTTGGAATAATGAGGATACAGGGTAAGGGCAATGATCCGGTGAATACCCTGGCCGGCAAAATCCGCCAGGATCTCGCCGGCATAAGGCTTCCAGTAGCGCATGGCCATACCGACCTTGAATACGCCATGCTCAGCAAGAGATACCTCAAGGGCTTTACCCTGTTCTCCGGTGATCCTGTTCAACGGTGAGCCGCCGCCGATGAGCTTATAAGCCTGGGCACTCTTGGGGGCACGCTTGCGGGCAATTTTTCGGGCAATGAATTTCTGCAGAAAAGCAAAGGGACTCAAGCGGATAATCTTTCTGTCTGAAAACAGATTAAACAGAAAGGGCTCCACTTCTTCCAGGCGCTCCGGGCCGCCAAGATTGAGGAGGACCACACCGATTACTTCTTCTTTTGCACTTTTCATGACATCGACCAGAGCGGTACACGGAATTCAATCATACTGTTTGAGCCGTTGATCATTTCCTGAACCGCTTCAGGCTCAATGTCAAAATGTGAAAACATCTTCTGCTCAAGGGTTTTACAGATATCAAAATTCTCCCGTATCCTCCGATGAAGTCTTGCATCACCCCTTCCATAACGTGCGAGGATATAATCGAGCCGCGCCTCAAGACCCACAACTTCATCGTGCAGCACCCTTTTATCGGCGTAATAGACTACTTCTATGGGCGTGCAGCAATTCCTGCTCAAATCATTCCTGAGGATCACATGCTGACCCACTATTTCAGCAATCTCGGAAAAGCCGAGCTGCAGGCATATCTCTTTGCCGACCCGGGCATGATCTTTATCGTTGTCAAGGCATTCGGTCTTGCCGATGTCATGGAGCAGCGCCCCGGCAATGATCGTATCAAGCGGCAAATCAACGATACCCGCGGCCTGTAAATTCCGGGTAAGCAGCTCAGCGACCCGCGCCACTACAAAGGAATGAACCTTGATGTTTTCAAGCATCCCATACTCGTCCATGAGCCTGGAGCATTGGGCAATTGACGGAATCATCCTATTATCTTCTACTGAGTTTATGCACCAGCTCAACCGCAAGTTTTGCCTTGGCAGGATCAGTCTGCGGCACAATACCGTGCCCCAGGTTGAAAATATGCCCTCTTGCGCCTTTGGCCTGATTCAAGACATTCTTAATCCGCTCTTCAAGTTTATCGTCCGGCAGGAACAAGGCCAGGGGATCCATATTTCCCTGAATCGACATTTTCGGTCCCACCCGGCGCACTGCTTCATCCAGATTAATCCGCCAGTCAAAGCCAAGCACATCCGAGCCGCAGTCTTTGGTTATATCAAGGAGGGTTGCGCCGTTATTGGCAAAATAGATCAGCGGAATATCCGTAACTTCCTTGAGAGCCGCAATAATCCGGGTCACGTAAGGGTAAGCGAATTCACGATAGTCCCGGGGCGCAAGCACTCCGGCCCAGGAATCAAAAATCTGAAGGGCCTGAGCACCGGCTGCGGCCTGACCTTTGAGATAGACAATCTGGCAATCGGTAATTTTATCGAGGAGTGATTTATAGAGCCCTGGATCCTGGTACATCATGATCTTGGTGTTCAGATAATTTTTCGATGAGCCGCCCTCAATAAGATAGGTGGCCAGGGTGAACGGCGCCCCGGAAAAACCGATGAGCGGCACGCGTCCGGCAAGCTCCTTTCTGAGAATGCGGATGGTTTCCATTACATAGCCGAGATCATCTTCCGGATCCGGAATCCCCAGCTTATCCACTGCCGCCTGATCACGGATCGGCGAGGGAAAAACCGGCCCTCGATTTTCATGAAATTCAAGGGGCGCGCCCATTTTTTCTAACGGCACCAGAATGTCTGAAAAAAGAATCGCCGCGTCCACCCCCAGAATATCCACGGGCTGGAGGGTTACTTCCGCGGCCCGCTCCGGGGTCTTGCACAGATCCAGAAAAGACCCCTTGCTCCGTACCGTATGGTATTCCGGAAGATACCGCCCGGCCTGACGCATAATCCAGATCGGCGTATAATCAACCGGCTCACCCTTGCATGCTTTCAAAAAAGTATCGTTCATACGTCTCTCGCTTGGTTAATGTCCGTCAAAAAAAGGTCTTTCGGAGACGGACAATATATTCATCTCATTAATGTAATTACTTTTACCCTCACTCATTACTCTTCACACCTCACTCCTAACCATCACTTCTTAGCCATTTTAAATGGAATGTGCCCGCAAAAGGGTTCCTCTTCCATATAATCGCCGGTCACTGCGTACGCCCTTGCCCGGCAGCCGCCGCAGACTCCCACATATTCGCAGGAACCGCAACGGCCCTTATAGCTTTTGAAATCACGCAGATCCTTGAACAATTTCGAGTTCTCCCAGATATCCTTAAAGGATTGCTCGCGGACATTCCCGGCAGATTTTGGAAAATAGCTGCACGGCAGAACATTGCCGTCAACATCAATCAGACAGATCAACTGCCCTGCAAGGCATCCCTTGGAGCCGCCGGTTGAAAACTGCAATGTCCGGCGCTTGAAGTCATCGCCCTGCGCCTTTGCCTGCTGGAGCACAACACGGTAATAACTTGGCGCACAGGTTGGACGGACCAGAATATCATTTTCAGTCTTTTCCATCTCATAATGCCATTTGAGCAGCTCCTCGTAATCCTCTTTTGAGATCAGTTCCTCCATAATGTCCTCACCGCGGCCGGTTGGAACGATCATGAACATATACCAGGCTGTCGCCCCGAGGTCTTTGGCAAGCCTCAATATCTTCGGGATCTCATCCTGATTGCGTTTTGTAAAAGAAGAATTGATCAAAAACTTTATTCCATGCTCCTTAAATAATTCTGCCGCCCGGATCGTCCCGTCAAAGGCCCCGACCGAATTCCGGAAATTATCATGAACCTTGTCGGTTGAGCCGTCAAGACTGAGCGAGACCATTTTTATTCCGGAAGCCAGCATTTTTTTGCAGATTTCCGAGGTCACCAGGGTGCCGTTGGTTGCCATGCACATGCGCAAACCTTTTTTAGTGCCATAAGTAGCAATCTCAAACACATCCTTTCTCAGTAATGGCTCGCCGCCGGAAAGCACCAGCACCGGCTTGGCGTAAGACGAAATATCATCCACCACCCTTTTTGCCTCTTCCAGAGACATGTCCGGGTGGCCCTGGATTTCCAGTTGTGATGATGATCGGCAGTGCACACATTTGAGGTTACAACGCCTGGTCACTTCCCATGCTATCCATTTCGGTTCAAAATCCACTTTA
Organism: Pseudomonadota bacterium; assembly: GCA_018823135.1. NCBI lineage: Bacteria > Pseudomonadati > Pseudomonadota > Pseudomonadota bacterium. The sequence goes on along the minus strand of JAHJJF010000123.1, from coordinate 12,912 downwards.
CTCACACTCCCTGCGCTAAAAAATTCGGCACAATAATGGCAACAAATTTGTAAAAAATCACCATAACTCATTGATTATACAAAATACTTGCAACCTGAGTCCCTACAGCCTATTGGCCTGTTTTTTATAAATAATCAGCGGCCACTGCTGCCAGATTGCTTCGCTCGCTCTTCCTCAAGGTGATATGGCCGTGGAGCTCCAGCCCCTTCAACCGCTCCACAGCATAGGCCAGACCATTACTGCTGGAATCAAGATACGGATTGTCGATCTGATACGGATCGCCGGTGAGCACCATTTTTGTGCCTTCGCCGGCCCGGCTGATAATGGTTTTCACCTCGTGGGGAGTCAGATTCTGGGCCTCGTCGACAATCACATACTGGCCGGGGATCGACCGCCCGCGGATATAGGTGAGGGCTTCCATTTCCAGGATATTGTTTTGCATGAGTTTATCGATCTTCTGCCGGGTGGTTTCCTCCGGCTCCTTGTCTTTACCGTGGCCGTCACTCATAAGATAGGTAAGATTATCAAATATCGGCTGCATCCAGTGGGCCAGTTTTTCATCCTTTCCTCCGGGCATGTACCCGAGGTCCTTGCCCAACGGGATAATCGGCCTTGAAACAAGAATCTTGTCATAACGCTTCAGCCGCAAGGTCGAATCAAGGCCTGCGGCCAGAGCAAGAAGGGTCTTGCCGGTGCCGGCCTGACCAACCATGGTCATCAATTCTATTTTCGGGTCCATCAGGAGTTCAAGGGCCATGCGTTGCTCCCGGCTCCTGGGACGAAGCTTCCACACCTCTTCAAGTTTGTCATTCAGGTGTACGAGTGTCCCTTTGGTTTTCGTTTTTGCCAGGGCGGTGTGCTTCTCATCTGCTTCGTCAATGAGCATGACAAACTCATTGGGCATAAACTCCCTGCCTTCGAGAACGATTTCCTCTTTCTTATAAAATTCATCAATCAGCGAGCCCGGAACAACAACCTCGCAGTTGCCGGTAAACAACTCATCAAAATTGACCTTCTGTTTTTCAAAATCCTGCGCCGCGATTCCCAGCGCATCTGCCTTGAGCCTGGCGTTGATATCTTTTGAGACAAAAATAACCGGCTGCTTCTTTTGAAAAAGCGTGTACGCAACCGTAAGAATCCGGTTGTCTGCGACACTCAAATCCAATCCGGGATTAACGAGATTTTTCTCATGCTCGGCGACAATTCGCAGCATCCCGCCGTTTTCCATTTCAACGCCCTCACTGAGCCTGCCTTTTGACCTCAGCGCATCCAGTTCCCGAACGACCTTTCTGGCATTTCTGCCAAGTTCGTCATTCCTGGATTTAAATTTATCAAGCTCTTCAATAACCGTCATCGGCAGCACCACAACATTGTCGGTAAAGGAACTCACCGCTTCAGAATTATGAAGCAGCACGTTTGTGTCCAGCACAAAATTCTTTTTCATCAAATAGCTCCAGTTTTTAATGTTGAGAAAACGAACTCTTTCCCGCAATAATCCTGTATCGGGAACTAAATTCTGCGGCATCGAATTAACCGCGCGGCCAATTGAGATTAGTACAGGAACAGCCAAACTGGCAAGAAAATTGTGCACCTGGCAACACCTAAAACTTAAATCAATCCACGACAATTACAATTACCCTGTCAGTTCAGCACGAATCATAACGATTTTCATGAGCGACTTCTTCAATAAAAAACCTCACTTATTAGACCGGACACTAGCCAGCAACTACCCTCAGAATGTTGCGGTTCCGCCACATTCTGAGGCCTGGCAGATCCTGCCAGCCTTCTCTTCCGTTTTCCCTGCTTCATCTTTTCCCATTGCTACTAAAGGCCTTGCCGGCATTATCTCGCCCGCATTCGCCTGCGGCATGCCTCTTGCTATTACTCCTTGGTAATGATTCCAGTCATCTTGCATATGAGGCAGCCTGACGAGAGCCATATGGAAAAGGCTGCAGAGGGGTAAGATTTTTCAAGGCGTTACTCCCGCCCTCCTCGAGTTTCAAGACCACAGCCTAAAATACAACAAAAAAAACAATCACAACAAAGGATCAAATCAATGAAAACAATGTGTCGTGCGTCATTTATGATAGTTGCTCTACTGATGACCGTGGGGCCTGTCGGTAGTGTTCATGCAGCCGCGAACGAAACGGATACGCGTATCGAATCAGCCGCCCAAAAATCATATGTGTTCAAGAGATACCTCAAGGACGATTCCATTCAAATCGAGTCCAAGGATGGCCTTGTCACCTTGACAGGGACTGTCGCCGATGAGTCCCATAAATTGTTGGCACAGGAGACCGTGGCGAATCTGCCCGGGGTCAAAAGCCTGGACAACCGGCTGAAATTCAATGACCCCCCTGCCGAAAAATCGGATGCCTGGCTCACTACCAAAGTGAAGACCGCGCTGCTGTTCCATAGGAACGTCAGTGTCATGACCGAAGTTACCACCAATGATGGAGTAGTTATTCTGCAAGGCGAGGCAACGAGCCAGGCGCAGAAAGCCCTGGCAACAGAATACGCCTCGGATGTCGAAGGGGTTAAAGCTGTAAATAACAAAATGTCTCTACCAGAGAAAACCGGAAAACCGAACGAAAAAACCATGGGCGAAAAATTGGATGCCGTAAGCGAATCAGTTGATGACGCATCAATCACCGCCCTGGTCAAAATGACTTTACTGTATCATCGCTCGACCAGCGCTATCAACACCAGTGTCGAGACGAAAAACGGCAGGGTATCGTTGGGCGGCGAGGCAAGGGTCGCGGCAGAGAAGGATCTGGTCACCAAATACGTCCAGGATGTTAACGGCGTGCAAAGTGTGGCCAACAACATGACCATCGCGGCGCCCAGGACCAAATAGACCGTTGGACTCACAGTCCGCCTGTCACCAGGAAACCACGCAAAAAAATGACAACCAGAACACAATTAATCATCATTACTCAAAAGGAGAATCACCATGAAAACATTCAGATTGTTCACTAACCTGTTGCTCGTCTTTCTGCTGCTTTCCGCGCTGGGCTGCGCATCAACAGCCACGAAGGAGGGCACCGGAGAGTATATAGACGACTCCGTAATCACCACCAAGGTCAAGGCAGAAATTTTCACCGAGGCTTCTCTGAAATCAAGCGAGATCAACGTCGAAACCTTCAAGGGCGTAGTTCAGTTGAGTGGCTTCGTCAAATATCAGGTCGATATTGACAAAGCGGTCGAAGTTGCGCGCGGCGTCACCGGGGTCATATCCGTAAAAAATGATCTGATCTTGAAATAGGCCCGTGGGATCATTTCCAGCAAACAGAGCGGCCATCGCTGGATCGAATAGAGGATTCCGAGACCGGGTTGACATGGCAGTTAAGTGCTGGAAAATCCACCGTGACAACAGTAAAAAATTAAAGCCGAAACGGGGTCTTTCATGAAAAGATTATTAAAGGAGTAAAATGAAAACTTACACGTTGACAGGTATCATCCTTATCGTGATCGGAATCTTCGCCTTCGCATATCAGGGCTTTAGCTTTACGACCAGAGACAAAGTTCTCGATCTCGGCCCCATCCACATGACGGCTGAGAATACGAGAACAATTCCGCTTTCGCCTATCGTCGGTGGTATTTCCCTCGTGGGCGGCATCATGTTGCTGATTGTGGGAAAGAAGAAGCGCTGATGTGAGGCAACAAAAGGGGTGGAGAATGACCAGCTGGTAAAATAGCTGCCGCTTCTGATACATGTGTTAACCAAGCAGTGAAACGGTGGAGGCAATTCGCACAGCCAACCGCCGCTTCATAAGGAGGATGTTATGCTGTGGACAATTTCTGTGGTCATGATCGTGCTGTGGTTGTTGGGTTTTGTAACTTCGCATACCATGGGCGGCCTGATCCATATTCTGCTCGTGATCGCTATCATCATGGTGCTGGTCCGCATCATTCAAGGGCGGAAAATTCTTTAGCCACACTATCCCGGAACAACTACATATTTCCTGGTCAGTTCTAGCCCGATGTCATGAGTAAAATGGATATAGTTGCATAACTTCTTGGATTGAAGAGATTTATTGAGTAATACGTTGCCTTTCCAGAAAGTACAGTTTGTACCGTTGACATCAAACTTTTACTTTTATACTTACTCACCCGATCAACTCGTGAAATATCCGGGCTAGTGTAGCGCGAAGAGATTGGATTCATCTTTCCTTGGCCCCTTACTCTTTCGGATCGTAAAACCGAATCAAATTGCGGCCGGACCCTTTGGCTTGATACATCGCCGCATCAGCCCACTTCATGATGTCCTCTTGACTTCCGTCCTGGTAAAGGAAGACGACAACACCAATACTGGCGGTACAATGATGTTCAATGGTTGTCTCATTTTCCCCCTCTTGCGTCACTTTCAGCACATAGGGGCTACTCAGGGCGACGCGGATTTTTTCAGCGACGATCCCGGCCTGTGTTGTGGCTTCGGTTTTGTCCTTATCCAGCTCATTCAGTAACACCACAAACTCATCGCCGCCGAAACGCGCCACGGTGTCTGCCTCCCGGACACAACTGCAAATACGGCGCGCTACTTCGATCAACAGTAAATCGCCCACGTGATGCCCATGCGTATCATTTAAGGTTTTGAAATTATCCAAATCCAGGAACATTAATGTGCTGTAACGACCACTCCGTTTGCTGAAGGATATGGTTTGGCCCAATCGTTCGTTTAATAGATGACGATTGGGCAACAGTGTCAATGAGTCATGCAAAGCCAGCTTGAGAATTTGCTTCTCTGCCTGCTTGCGCTCCGTGATGTCTCGAGCTGCGGCGAACACACCCTGCAGCCTCCGGTCCCGATCATAGAAGGTGGTTGCATTGTAAGACACCACTGTTTCCTTGCCTTCCCTGTTGCGTGCCGTGAGTTCATAGTTGGAGACCTTCTTTTTGTTCAGCGCCTGTTTGATGGCCGCCTCGGCCCGTTTAGGATCGGTGAAGTAATTTTTGAACGGCGCACCGATCAACTCGTCTCGAGTGCAACCGGTGAGTGCCTCCATCTGTTTGTTGATGTCGGTGATGATTCCGGCTGGGTCAGTGGTCATCAGTGCGTCGATGTTGGATTCGAACAGGGAGCGGGTGTAGAACTGCTGGTCACGCAGGCGCTGCCCGAGCACCCTCTGCTCGGCCTCGATCTGCTTGCGAGCGGTGTTATCGGTGCCGATCAACAGATAGCCGATAATGACTCTTTGCGCGTCATGCAGGGCCGTGACCGACACCACTGCCGGAAAGCGGCTGCCATCCTTGCGGATATAGGTCAGCTCGTAGATGTCCTCAATGCCCCGGGAGGCCTTGAATACCAAGGCCTCAAAGCCGGGCTGAATCGGCGTTTGAAGTTCGTCGCTCAATTCCTTGGCTCGCTCGATCACCTCCTGGGGATCGGAGATGTCGGCCGGCGTGCTCTTGTTCATCACTTCGGCGGCCGAGTAGCCCAACATCCGTTCCGCGCCGACGTTGAAGATCTGAATGACACCCTTGGCGTCCGTGGCGATAGTCGAAAAATTGCCGCTATTGAAAATCGCGTCCTGCAAAGCATCAGCTTTAAGCAGTGCCTCTTCGGCCTGCTTGCGAGCCGTGTTGTCAGTGCCGATCAGCAGATAGCCGATAATCCTTTTTTGTGCGTCACGCAGGGCCGTGACCGACACCACTGCCGGAAAGCGGCTGCCATCCTTGCGGATATAGGTCAGCTCGTAGATGTCCTCAATGCCCCGGGAGGCCTTGAACACCAAAGCCTCAAAGCCGGGCTGAATCGGCGTTTCGAGTTCGGCGCTTAACTCCTTGGCGCGGGCAATCAGCTCCTGGGGATCGGAAATGTCGGCCGGCGTGATCGTGTTCATCACTTCGGTGGCCGAGTAGCCCAACATCCGTTCCGCGCCGACATTGAAAATCTGAATGACACCCTTGGCGTCCGTGGCGATACTAGAAAAGTTGGCACTTTTGAAAATCGCCGTCTGCAAAGCCCCAGCTTTAATCAAGGCCTCTTCGGCCTGCTTGCGAGCTGTGTTGTCAGTACCGATCAGCAGGTAGCCGATAATGCTTTTTTGTGCGTCACGCAGGGCCGTGACCGACACCACCGCCGGAAAGCGGCTGCCATCCTTGCGGATATAGGTCAGCTCGTAGATGTCCTCAATGCCCCGGGAGGCCTTGAACACCAAGGCCTCAAAGCCGGGTTGAATCGGCGTTTTAAGTTCGTCGCTCAACTTCTTGGCGCGGGCAATCAACTCCTGGGGATCGGAGATGTCGGCCGGTGTGATCGTGTTCATCACTTCGGCGGCCAAGTAGCCCAACATCCGTTCCGCGCCGACGTTGAAAATCTGAATGACACCCTTGGCGTCGGTGGCGATACTCGAGAAGTTGGCACTATTGAAAATCGCGTCCTGCAAAGCCCCAGCTTTAATCAAGGCTTCCTGACCTCGTACCTCGGTGATACCCTTCACCGGGATGGCATCCGGGTTCAGAATGGGGGTACTAATTTTTTTGGACATGGCTAACCTCTGGTAAGGACGAATGTATTTGGCACATCACGGGGCTGCAGGTACGAACAGTATCGCTAGTTCAACTGGTGTCGTCGGTCACCCGCTGAACTGTATCAGCTTGCCACTCCGGGGTACTTGTCAAGGATTTTCCGGATCAGTTGTCCGATCGATGACATGGACTGGCTTCAATGCGAATTCCTTTATGTCAACAGTCTTTGCCTCCTCCTGAATCACCGAAAAATAGACATGAAAGGGGCTGGAGGAAGTGGTGAGGCATTAGTAAAAAGGCTACAGGCCGGAATCTGTAACCCTTAACTATTTCCACATGAGAGGTATGCGTCCTTACTCGGCGGGCTCGGTAATCGCATTCATCTGAAGGGTGACCGCAGTCTGCGCCAACAGTCTGCCGTTGACCGATGTTCCAGTGTTGACGGCAATCATGGTTTTCCCCAGTACGATGCCTTCAAAGTGCGCATTGGTTCCAAGAGTCACTGCGCCTGCAACCTGCCAGAAAATGTTCTTGGCCTGTGCGCCTTTGGCCAGTTTTACTCGTGTAGAGTTGGCCTGGTTCAGTGTGCCTGCTACCTGGAAGATCCAGACATCGTTCGGACCGCCCGAGAGCCTGACATCTGTGGTAATCAAAAGATCAGTACTCCATTTGTAGAGGCCAGGAGCGAGGGTTAGCCCGCCAATTTCACCGGCGCCCAGTTCAGTGAAACTGGGTGAACTTCGCCCCGCAGCGTCGTCGTACGCGGATTCCATGTCCTCCACAGCATAGGTCAGGAAGGTGGCGTCTTCCACCGCACAGGGGAGAGGACCAGCCGCATCGACGGTGTATATGTCGCCCGAGACTTCCGTGCAGGTGAGAAGGAGAGCTGCACCGGTGATGGGGCTCGTTCCAACATCCCCAACAATAGCGGATCGATAAACGTTGGTGATTCCGCTTTTGCTTAGAATCGCGAAAGTTTCAGCTGCGCCAAGGCTTACCGGCATCGGACCTTTGGGACCTTTGGGACCTTTGGCAGTTGCAACGCTTGCACTCACGGCCACAAAACTGCCGAGTATTACTGCCAGCAGCAATATCTTAGAATATGTTTTGTATTTATTCATTACGTGTCCCCTCCTTGAGGAATTCAACTTGAAAAAAAATTAGTGGCAAACCCACTTTTCTACCATTTTTACACTTTCATGATGGATAATTGCAACGAGCATGCCAGAGGAGAAACACGAACACTTTGATAGATAACAGATTGATTACGCAGGATAAAATTTGAAATGGCGAAATAAGTGACAGGGTAAACCTGTCAGAGGCAGGCGTCGCATTTAACAGAACCGTCCAATATGACGGTCTCGCGGCAGTAAGGCAGTAATGATTGTATAGTGTCAAGTCCTTCAAGCACAATAAACCTGAGAAGAAGGGGCGAATCTTGAATAATGCAACTTCACTCGCTATTGTATCGGTTGAGTTGATCCTGAATTGAAAATTACAGGTGGTTCGCTACGGCGAACGACTTGACAAGCCTTCTCCTGGAAGCGCCGACAGCGATCTCTATTGGCGGCTAATGTCCAGTTTCCGCATCCGGGCGCGCAGCGTACTGGGGTTAAGACCAAGGAGTAGCGCCGCGCCGTTTTTCCCCTCGATCCGTCCACCGGTTTCCTTGAGTACCAACAGAATGTGGTCATGTTCCAACTCGGCAATGGATTTGATTTCCTGCCCGGTGGTTTGCTCGCGTTTCCGGGAGGCATCAAACCGGTCCAATACCTGGAGCGCACTTCCCTGGCTGATGATCACTGCCCGCTCCACGACACTCTCCAATTCCCGGACGTTGCCGGGCCAATGGTATTCCTGCAGAAGATCCATGGTCTCTTTTGGGACACTCTCTATCTTCTTGCCCATTTTTTTATTGAATTTGGCGACAAAATGCGTGACCAGGAGCGAGATGTCATCCTTGCGTTTCCGCAGGGGCGGGAGGGTGATGGGAAAAACATTAAGTCGGTAATAGAGATCTTCCCGGAACTTGCCGTTGCTGATTTCTTCCTCCAGGTTCCGGTTGCTGGCCGCAATGATTCGCACATCGATCTTAATGGTGCGGGGGCTGCCCAGCCGTTCAAACTCGCCGTCCTGAATAACCCGGAGCAACTTGGATTGCAGCTCCAGCGGCATCTCGCCGATTTCGTCAAGGAAGATGGTGCCGCCGTCGGCCAGCTCGAAACGCCCGATCTGCCGGGCATTGGAGCCGGTGAAGGCGCCCTTCTCGCGCCCGAAGAGTTCGCTTTCGATGAGATTCGCCGGCAGAGACGCACAGTTAACCGTAATCATCGACCGGCCCTTGCGTGTACTGCTGCTGTGGATGGCACGGGCGATCACGCCCTTGCCGGTGCCGGTCTCGCCCATGAGCAGGACCGTTGCATTCATGGGCGCTACCTGTTCAACCCTCATGAAGACCTCCGCAAGGGCTTTGCTTTGACCAATAATCTCACCGAAGTTGTCCCGCTGCTCAACCTCCTGCTGCAGGTAGGTGTTCTCAGCCTGGAGCCGATCTTTAAGCTGTTTTATTTCCACATAGGTATTCTGGAGTGACTCTTCCGCCTTCTTGCGTTCCTCAATTTCCTGCGTGAGTTGGACATTCGACTTAAGCAGCTCGCCAGTTCGTTCCAGCACTGTCTGTTCCATAATTTTATTATAATTGTCCAGTTGGTTATACAGCAGACGGACCTCCAGCAGGTTATGGATCCGCGTTTCGACTTCGACCAGATCGAACGGCTTGCTGATAAAATCTTTGGCGCCGGTTTGCAAGGCACGCAATTTGTGACCAGGTTGGGCGGTGATCACCAGGACCGGAAAATAATCCTCCGGCGCATCTGCCTTGAGGCCCTCCATAACCTGGAACCCATCCATACCCGGCATCTGCAGGTCGAGGAGGATAAGATCGTAGTTGTTCTGGCGATGCAGCCCGCAAACCTCCAGGGGATTCATCGTTGATGAAATGCAGGTATAGCCGGCTTCAGCCAGCAACTGCTCAAGCAGGATGACATTGGCCTCCTGATCGTCAACGATGAGGATATTGGCACTGAGAATATCTGGCCGAGTTATCATTAAATCAATTCCTTCTTTGCTTTTGCTGCCCGGGCTGCTCCCTCTTCGGCATATTTCAGGGCACTATCCAGCGTTACCATGAACTCGTTGACCTGGATCGGCTTGGTGAGATAATGGAAGAATCCGCCATCCAGACCTTTCTCGATATCGCTCGGCATGGCATTGGCGCTGATCGCAATTACCGGGATATGCGCGGTTGCAGGGTCTTCTCGGAGGACTTTCAGCACCTGGATGCCGCTGATGCCGGGCAGATGGATGTCCATCAGGATTACCTCCGGCTGATGGATGTTCGCCAGGGCGATACCTTGGGTGCCATCCGTCGCGCCAACCAGGCGCAAATCGGAACGAAACTCGATGATGAGTTGCTCGACCAGCTGCATGTTGGCCTGGTTGTCTTCTACATATAACAGGGTGCGCAGTGGGGAGCCAGGCTGAACAGGGGCTTGAATCACCACCATCTCCTGCGGCGAGGAGCTGGCAATTTGTGGCTCAGCCGCCGTATTCAGTTCGATCCACAGCACACTACCCACCCCGACAGTGCTTTCCACGCCGATTTCGCCCCCCATCAGTTCAACCAGTCGCTTGCTCACCACCAGGCCGATGCCGGTGCCTTCTTTGACACCGCCCTCTTGACCGAGACGATTGAACGGCTGGAAAAGCTCCGCAAGTTTTCCAGGCGACAACCCCTCACCGGTATCCCGCACGCTGATGCGGATTCGGCCCGGGGCGCAGACTTCGCAGGTCACCTCGACCTCTCCCTGCGTACGGTTGTATTTGATGGCGTTGGAAAGCAGGTTTACCAGGACCTGCTTGACCCTGGTCTGGTCGGCATACACAAAATAAGGATTTTCAAACTGGGGAAAACTTAAACTAATGCCGCTTTTTTTCGCCTCTGGCTCAATCATGGTCTGGCATTCGAGCATGACATCGACCAGCGACATCGGTTCCAGCGACATCGACATCTTTCCCGACTCGATCATCGCCAGATCGAGAATTTCGTTAATCAGCTTCAGCAGATACCAGCCAGCCTTGAGAATCTGCTCGATGCTGGACTTTTGTTTGGGCGTTGGCTGTGATTTATCCTTTTGCATTAATTGGGCAAAACCGAGGATCGCATTGAGCGGGGAGCGCAACTCATGGCTCATACTAGACAGGAACTCCGACTTGGCGCGATTGGCTTTTTCCGCTGCGGTCTTGGCATTATCCAGCTCGGCGTTATTCTCTTGCAGTTTCTTTTCGAAACGTTTGAGCTCCGTAATATCGCGCGCGGCGGCGAACATGCCCTGCAGTCTCCGGTCCCGATCATAGAAGGTGGCTGCGTTGTAGGACACCACGGTTTCCTTGCCGTTCCTGGCGCGCGCGGTGAGCTCGTAGTTGGTCACCCTCTTGTTGCGCAGCACCAGCTTGATGGCTGCTGCGGCCCGATCCGGTTCGGTAAAGTAATTCTTGAACGGTGCGCCGATCAGTTCGTCGCGCGTGCAACCGGTAAGCGCCTCCATCTGTTTGTTGACGTCGCTAATGATTCCGGCCGGATCGGTGGTCATAATCGCGTCGATGTTGGATTCGATAAGCGAGCGGGTATAAAACTGCTGGTCGCGCAGGGCCTGATCGAGCAGCATCTGTTCCGCCTCGATCTCCTTGCGGGCTGTGTTATCGGTGCCGATCAGCAGGTAGCCGATGATGGTTTCCTGCTCGTCGCGCAGGGCGGTAACCGAAACCACCGCCGGGAAACGGCTGCCGTCCTTACGGATATAAGTCAGCTCGTAGATGTCCTCGATGCCGCGAGAGGCCTTGAACACCAGGGCCTCGAAGCCCGGGGTAATCGGAGTATCGAGTTCAGCGGTGAGCTCCTTGGCACGGGAGATCAACTCCTGCGGATCGGAGATGTCGGCCGGGGTGATCTTATTCATCACCTCGGCCGCCTTGTAGCCCAGCATGCGCTCGGCGCCGACATTGAAGATCTGGATGATGCCCTTGGCATCGGTGGCGATGCTCGAGAAGTTGGCGCTGTTAAAGATGGCCCGCTGCAGCGCCCATACCTTGAACTCATCCTCGGTCGCTATCGGCAGCGCTTCCGCCTGGGGGCGAAGTTCGGCAGCTGCTGACAGGCTCTTGTCGTTGTTGATACTCATTATTGCCCCATTCATTAAATTGTTAGGCTTGAAGTCTTTAAATGAAACCCTGCCGTTACGCTTGGCATATATTGAGACTTCTGCAGTCAGTCTTCAGGTGGAAATCTCCGCAGAGACAAACTCAACCGCAGATCACTGGGAATTCAGAGAGATGCCGCCCCCATCAGGAGGAGCATAGAAAATTTCTGAGGTCAGCAGGTGAACCGGCGGGCATGAAGCTCGTTGTCGAGATACGGATAAAACGAATCATCGCGAGATTATGGTGATTTTTGATCGTTGCCGCCTGCCGCCTTCTTTGAATTATTTTTTCATAATTTTCATTACGATTATATCCGATCCTGCACAATATAACCGAATTATTTTGCGCCAGACTAATCGTCCTATTACAAAATGACAGGCCGGGTTTGCCTTCAAAGCATCCCTCAAAATGCTGTGGTTCCGCCAAATATGAAGGGCAATTGTGGAATATCCCCTACTGAGCAAACGCTGCTCTGCTTGGCACACCCCCCGTTATTACACGATAAAAACAAACATATGACTTATGCCGACTCCGTTGGCAGGCTACTTGCTCTATTAACTTTACAAGAAACTGATCATCCCATCTAAATGCGCCCCCTTTTAGAAGAGTGGAATCAGACTTGAGGATAAATTTGACTTAAAAAGTCATGTGGGGGAAAGGAGAGGAAGTGCGCAACAGGAGCCTGACAACAAAAGGCAGTCAACAATATATATTGTTTTTCCCAAAATTATAAACACTAAAGGAGACTTATTATGAAAAAATTCACGATGCAGAACGCTTATCTTCTATTTGCGTTACTGCTAACTGTTTTTATGACCGGATGTAACAACAACAATGACAGCAACCCTGCGCCCCCTGTCACGGACACCACCGCGCCCACTGTAACTCTCACCGTCCCTAATAATACGGCTACAGATGTGGCTATCAACACCAAGATCATCGCGACCTTCAGTGAAGACATGGCCTCGGCAACGATCACCGGCACCACCTTTACTCTGACAGAACCTGGCGGAACCGTAGCCGGGGAGGTGACTTACCCTGCCGGCGTCAAAACTGCGAGCTTTGCGCCGACAACCGCTCTCGATTCCGGCATTGTTTATACCGCCAAAATTACTATTGGGGCCACGGATCTCGCAGGCAACCCACTGGCAGTTGACAAGGAATGGACCTTTACAACCGGTG
>JAHJJF010000122.1 GCA_018823135.1 Pseudomonadota bacterium | reverse complement strand
GCAAACCCTCGTAGGCATCACCCTTGACATCGGCGCTCATCACCGACCAGTTTTCCTTGCCGATCAAATCGACCAGCAGGCGGCGCAGTTTGGCCGGGTCCTGAAACTTGTTCTGGGATTTATTGAAGATCAGCCCCAGCAGGCCTTTTTCCTTACCCAATTTATCCAGGAGATGCCGGTAATGAACAAAAAGATCATCGCCATCCTTCTTGATTAATGTCGGCCAATCGCACCCTTCCGGCACCGCGCTCGGCTTATTATAAGGGGCCTTTGTCCGCTCATCCGACATCTTGAGAAACAGCAGATACGTCAACTGCTCAACGTAATCACCATAACTCATCCCATCGTCCCGCAGGACGTTACAGTAGTTCCATAGTTTTTGGACGATATTCGCTGAGGTCATGATTCTCCCAATACTGCTATTTTTCTCATCCGTTGCAGGATTATTGGCACCCTTGCCTGGCTTTCCTCATCCGGCGGCATATTACCCGGCAGTGCCTCCCGGAAACGCGGGTTGCCAAGCAAGCCGCGAAACCTCTCGGCCAGATGTCCCCGTAACTCTATAGACGCTTGACCTACTTCTTCCACGAGCTCTGGTCGGCCATCTAGAATCGCAACAATGTCTTCCATATCGTGACTCATCATGTAATCATTGTTGCCGCGACTATCAAAAGCGGCAAATTTGCAGGCCAGGAAATATGGGGCGGTGATCATGCGGATCTGCCTCCCGGACGGCAGGGCTTTAATTATTGATTCTGCAAGGGCCTGCGGATACCACGGGCTGCCAAAGCCAAGGATAGCCTGATCCGTCGGCATCACATCCAATATGACCCTTTCTGATCTCCAGCGACAAACCGGCGCATCTTCGCTGCTGTCTTCGCGAAACCCCTTCGACCGCAATATCTCCGCCAATTTATAATATTCGGCCCGCGTCGCCACCTCAGTGATGACATCAACATCCTGAGTGGGACGAATTGGTGGCGCAGCCGGGTCGGTGATTAGCAGGCCGGTGGCACATCCACCAAGAAACACCAGTCGTTCAACCAGATCATCTAGCTGATGGACCGCTATCTCCAGTAATTCAATATTGGGGTTCGTAATTCGAGGCATATTCCCCCAGTCTGTTTCTTAATTCTTTAATGGCGGTCTCTCGTTCCCTGGCCCGTCCGGCGCGGATAGCATCTATCAGGGTCAACAACTCATAGAATTTCTGATCCTTTCGTGATGCAGCGGGTGCCTGTTTATACAAGGGCATTAAGGCCATGCCCCTTACTTCCCCCTCCGGATCCGGCCAGACCGGAGGCGGCTCTTCCGAGGTCAAAGCAGCAAACATTTCGGAAAGCGGTGGAGCCGCAGATGAAGTCGGTACCCCTCTCGTCATATTCCCGTGTTTTGCCCAGAAAACATGTTTGAGACCATGGATCAGAAACTCCTCAAGGTTCCGGAAATTTGGAACGATTTTGTCTTCTTGTTTCACGGCCAGTTGCGCTTCCAGTGCCCGTTTTACGGAGGTGTGAAGCTGTGAGGGGCTCATCCCCAGATCAACAGCCAAGTCGGCATAAGCCCACTTTCGGCCGCCAATAACGACCAGCTTGAGAAGTACATATATATCTTGCGGTTTCAACATAGCACTTATTCCTCATTCTAGATTCCAGAATAGAGAATAAGATTAATTAGAGAAAAAATCAAACCTTTCTTTGAGCACCCTTTCAAATCTGCTCATCCGACATCTTGAGAAACAGCAGATTCGTCTGTGATGAACATGGATGTTCGAATGCCGCGTGTGCAGGAAGCACAGGAGCGGTCTCGACGTAATCACCATAACTCATCCCATCGTCCCGCAGGTCGTTACAGTAGTTCCATAGTTTTTGGACGATATTCGCTGGGGTCATATTATAAAACCTTCCAACCAGGGACGGCGTCTGCAAATTCTTCCTGAAAAGCTGGGCGTTTTTTATTGTCCAATTTCACCTGCCGGGCGAAATTTGTCCACTGTTCGGGAGTATTCATAATATCCACATACATATGACGTACTTTTATCATTACTTTAGCCTTCCTGGCATACTCCTTTCTCGTGAGGCTGCGGTTAAGATTACCAAGCCCCGACTGATAGTAACCAAGAATTTTATCCGGGAAACGGTTTTCCAATTTAGCCGCTACCTTCAACTCATACTCTCCGCCATACGAATTATATGGATATCTTGCCTTGAGAAGAGTGGCCAGAGCCTTGTCATACTCTTTTCTATGCATGAAAATCTTGAGCTTTTCACTATCCCAGGTTCGATCAAGTTTTTGCAGAATAGCGTCTTCATAACTGCCCCACTCATCCTTGGTGCAGAGTTTCTTAAATGCCTGATATTTTTTAAGCGTAAGAAGATCAACAGTCTGTTCAAACTGTAATTGCATGTATCCTTTTCGATCGCCGGTTTCTTGAGCTCGTTCAGATAGAAATTGGCGTAATTCCTCCAACCGCCCATCTCCTTTTTTCAAACCGTCCTGCGCCGTTTTAATCGCTCTTTCCTTTTCCCCCTGCTCCCAGTAAAAAGTAGCCAGGTCATGATAATCCAGCCCAAATTCCATTTTTAAAGCGCGCAACTCGAGATATTTTTCATTGTCGCCAATCTTTCTGTAAATCCGGCGAGCATGGTCAGTAGGCCAATCGCGCGCCATTGACTCAAAGGCCATGGCAAGTCGGCGAAGATCATCATTATCGCAACAGCAGGCATAGGCCACGCCGTACAAGTCATCATCCAGACCTGCATTGGAACTACGAATATAAGGCAGAACTTCATTCAGCAGGTCTGTCCGATACTCCGCGGCAACTGTGTTTTTTGTGAGTTTATTCTGAATTTGGTAGAGAAGGTCGGCCACATGATCAGCCAAGCCATAATCTCCTCCTCCATATTCATCCAATTCTTCCAGGTCCGGCACAAGCTCACCCCATAGCGCGAAAACAGCTTCCCCTTCGGAGGTTTCCTTTTGTCCGGGTGACAGTTTGACATGTTCTTTCAGATATTCGAAACATTCACGCCGAACCTCCTGGCGCATGAGCGCAAGATCTTCGATAAGCTCGATAAGTATTTTATTTTCAGCCGCCTCCAACATCTGTCGCAAGGGGTCCTGGTATTTACTCTTTTTCCTGGCGCTCATTTTTCAAACTCATACGGTAAAAGAAATAAATTGGTCAAGAAAAGGCAGCTTCTTCACTTCATGCTTTCTCGCCACATAGTTCTCCGATGTTGCCCGCAACTCCGCCAGTCCGAAAAATTCGGCAAAATGCTTCAGCGTCAGGTAAAAATAGGTACTGCGAATAGTTTTTTCAAAAGATTGATACGGAGTTTCTTCTATATCATCAAGCAGAGTCGGAAATGCTTTGAGAAAAATGTCCTCGTAAAATGTCTGCGGCCTTGATTTGCCGCCGTAT
>JAHJJF010000121.1 GCA_018823135.1 Pseudomonadota bacterium | reverse complement strand
GTCCCGGACGTCTCCTTTTCGCTCTGTAGTTGCGGACTCGCCCCCTTAACTTCATCAGAACAGCGTTCAACCGTGATCGGTTTTCCCTCAGGTGTAAGGGCAACCAGTCGCTCTATTTCCCTTTGCAATTGCCGGATATTCCCGGGCCAGGAATATTTTTCAAATAATACTGATACTTCCGAAGTCAGGCTTCCCACTGATTTATCAAACCGCTTGGCGGTATCTTCTACAAAAAACAAAGCCAGAGCCAGAAGGTCATCCTTTCTCTCACGCAACGGCGGAACAACTATCTCAACAGAAAACAATCTGAAAAACAGGTCTTCACGGAATCTGCCTTCGGCCACTTCATTCTGGAGCTTCTTGTTTGTCGCACTTATTACCCTGAAATCGTATTTCATGGTTTTGGTGCTGCCCAGACGGGCCCCCTCTTTCTCTTGTATGGCACGTAAAAACTTCGGTTGCATGGCAATGGGCATGTCAGCTATTTCATCAAGAAAAAGAGTGCCACCTTCAGCCGCCTCAAAGAGGCCCTTTTTGCGGTGGTCTGCGCCGGTGAATGCACCCTTTTCGTAGCCGAAAAACTCGCTTTCCATTAAATTTTCCGGAATAGCTGCGCAGTTTACCGCAACAAAGGAATTCTCCCGGCGATTGCTGCCGTTATGAATCATCCTGGCAATGAGTTCTTTTCCTGTGCCGTTTTCTCCCTGCAATAAAACATTGACTGGCGATGCACATACTACCCGGACCAATTCCAACACCTTCAGCATTACCGGACTTTCCGCAATGAACCGGGAATCCAGAAAATAGCCCTTGTCAAAGCGCTCAACCTCCCGGTTAATCTGTCCTGAAACCCTGAGAATCTCCTGATTGACAATAATATTTTCAATGGACATGGAGAGGTAGCTCGCCACCTCACTCAACAAGGCGGCATCATCATCATTGAAATCGCCGCTCAATCTGTTCAGCACCTGCACAGCCCCGGTAACTCCATGGCCTGTAAGACTTTTTATGGGTACGCAAACGGAATTTTTCGTAACAAACCCTGTTCCTGCGTCTACCTGCTTGTGATACCCCGTTCGCTTATTGAGCTGATTATTGATTTCCGGTTTGCCCGTTTCAATGACCTGCCCGGCAATACTTCCTTTCCTAGGCGGTTCAATTTGTTTTCCCTTAAGCCCTGTACCGTATTTGGAGTAAATTTTATCCGTACCCATTTCTATTATGAAGATCGTGCATCTCTCCGCCCCCATAATCCTGGGCAGGATAAGAACAAAAAATTCAACCAGCGACTCATAATTATCCACGGTCCAGGCGGTGGCCACCTGCTCAAGGCGCACCCTTAATTCTGCAAGCCTTTTACGAGAAACCTGCGACTGCTCGTCTTTTCGCTTTTCCATCATGTAACCCTCATTCACAATATATCAACGTAGTAATGTTTCACTCCCATTATGTACATTAGCAAGTATTGAGTCAACAAGGAACGGAAACAAAGTTTACATATTATTTTTTATCCTCAAGGAAATCATGATTCTTTTCCACTAAATAAGCCAGGATTTCAATACTTGTCCGGGGTTTCCGAGGCATAAAAAAAACTCCGGACCTCGGGGAATTCACCCACAGGACACTTCTTCCCCTTGAGGCGCTAAGAACTCAGCTCGCTGCCCCTGATCAATAAAACCAAGAAGAACCACGCTTTCCCCGTAACCAGACCCATTGGCACACAAGTTGCTAATATCAAATATCAGAGGAAAAAACTCGTTAACGGCAAACCGCCTGAAAAGGCGGGACGCAAAATCACCGGCCTAAGTTCGCCAAATGCGGATACGGCAGCGGGATTGCCGAGTGGATCTACTCAGCCCAAAGAGACTGAAAGGCCCACGCGGTTTCGGCTTCGGAGGGCTCAGATCATGTTACATTTAGGTTTTGATTCATACACACTTCTTAACATCTTCCTGCTTCTCTCATCCTCTTTCCTTATTCTTCTCCTGAGTCTGACGCTGACCACCATCAGGACTCCAATGCCCTGGAATGACGATCCGCGCGCCCAGGAAATAACAAGAAACAGAATCCTGCTGCTTCTTCTGACCCTATTGATCACTGTACTGCTTACCGCCTGCGGTTCGGGCGGATCCGACACTCCTCCGCAATCTCCTGACATCACCACCGCTTCAACTCCGGAAACAGTTGAAACCGAACAACCCATCCCGGTCATCGAAGAAACACCTCCGGAAGAACCGCAGCAACCGGTTAATGAACCGCCGGCCCCAGCAAATAATCCTCCTGTTTCTTCTGTAGACATTAACAGTATGGACGAAAACACAACTCTTACCGTTTACGCTCCTGGTGTTTTAGGAAATGATACGGATATTGAGAGTTCCGCTCTCACCGCCCTCCTGGTGACAGGCCCGGCAAACGGCACATTAACATTAAATACCGACGGTTCTTTCATTTATACCCCTGCCTCAAACTTTGTCGGCACGGATTCTTTTACCTATAAGGCAAATGACGGAGGCCTGGATTCCAATATTTCGCTGGTTACAGTTGTTGTAAACAATGTTGACGTTATTTTTTCCAAAACAAGCGCATCCGAATATCTGAATTTATTAACAGTGAGCTGGGAATATGATAACAACATTCCGGGAATTGCCGGATTCAGGGTTTACGATTCAAACCAAAACGAAGTCTGCAACACTGAAATCTCAGAAACCCGAATCCTTTTCTGTAATTTTACTTTTGTCGAAAGCGGCCCTCAGACTTTCACCATTACCGCATATGATATAACTAATAACGAAAGCGCTCATTCAGAACCTATTACCGCAAACAAAGCGCCGCAGGCTGAAATTCAAGCAGATGGCGTAAATAACCTCGTGGCTTTTGATGC
>JAHJJF010000120.1 GCA_018823135.1 Pseudomonadota bacterium | reverse complement strand
GTTATTGCCATTGAAAGCGAAGTTGACCCCCGGGTCCTTGAAAGGAAGCTCAAATCCTTTCTTACACCCTCCCTCAGAAGGGGGCGTCTCGTGTCTCTCAAGAGAATCCAGGCACGGTTCGGAATCAAACCCGAGAATTTCGACCAGAAAGCCCCGGGCGGTGCTCAGAAACCGCCTGAAAACGTTTCGGCTAAAAAAGAACCGGCCCGGACCACCTGATATTTCAGGGAAGCGTCCAGGCCAAATCGCCCCTTTTTTAGAATCAGTGTATTCTGGCAAACTTGTTTTACCGTTCAGGATATCAATTTTTGGTCAGCCGACCCGGTTGATAGCCGGGTGTTGCTTTTTGGGAGTGAAAAAGAGTAAAGAGAAAGAGTACAGGATTTGGCGGTTGGTATGTCCCGCAAAACGTTCAACCAGCATTTTTAACAAGGATCGGCTTCGGAGCAGATTAATTGTCGAAACTGCGGGTTAAAAGGGAGTGACCATGAACAGGAAAGATTCTCCAGAGTCGTTTTTAGAAAGACGTCAGCACCAGAGGGTTGGCAAGGATTTTGAGATTCGCTACGGAAGATTTGAAGATCTTCACACAACTTGTTCTGCAAAGACCGGCAAGCTGATTGATATCGGCGGCGGTGGCCTCCGCTTTCTGGCAACGGAACTACTCGAAAGCAATACTCCGCTGGTCATGACTCTGGACCTCTTTGGCTGGTCGCCTGACATGGATAAATGGGCCAAGACCCTGAAGGCCGCCAACCTGGGAGAACTCAAGGTTCTTGCCATGGTGGTCCGGGGGTCTGAAAGCAGGACGGTTTCAGGTGCATTTGAAATCGGCGTGAGGTTTTCGGGCAGCATCAAATAACCGGGTTTTTTTATGTGAGCCCTCAAGTTCTTTATGGATGGATGCAGAGCACTATTTTACAGACCAGGAGTTATTTTATGGAAAAAGGCAAACCGGAAATTAATCTCGAAATAAGCGCAGGCTTTTTTCGAATTCCCACAGAAAATGCAATTTATAATATTACCGTGCTTGGCAATGAAGGAAGCAGTGTGACACGGGTAGTTGAAAAGATTGTTGAGCACGAGCAGAATTCCGCACGCGGGGCGGATTTCACCGGGAGCGCATCCGGGGATGATTTTTATAAAAATATATCCAATGATATTTATAATGACATCGGCAGGCTTGCCAAGAGTCTTTCGTCTACGATAATGGAGATTCCGGCAGAGGACCGGCAGGGTGAAAGGGCAAAACTTGATGATGCCGGCGAAAAGATCGAGGCAGCCAAGGACCAGCTCAAGGATATTGTTTCGATGACCGAAAAAGCCACCATGGAGATCATGGACCAGGTGGAAATGGTGCATGAGGAAACCGATGCCGTCAAGGACTTGCTTTCCATATTAAAGGATCATAAGGCTTTCAGCGCCACAGAAGCCTCGGTGGGTTTTGAGGATGAAACCGGAAAGGAAACAATTTCTTTTTCAGAAAAAATAAGCCAGGTTCGCGGGGCCCTGGAAAAGGCGGGCAGTTTATTGGAGGAAATCAACCTGCTCGGCGATGGGGGAATTTCTGCGGAGAGCGTTTCTGAAGTGCCGCAGAAAACCAGGTACCTGTTTCAGCTTGATCCGGTTTTTCAGACGATTTATGAGCTCTGCACCAATGAAACGGTGAAAGGGCATATCAGCGCGGCCCGGGGAAGGGCTAATGAAATTTTCGACTATGACCGATTTGTTGATGCCATCAGTCCTAAAGTGGAAAGCCTGCCTGAAGAGGATGGGTTTCTGACCGTGCCCCTGGCGGATGTTTTCGGGCCTTTGTCTGAAGCATGCAAGGATAAGGGAACAAAGAACCTCTTAAAGAAGATGGATGCGGGAAAAGGCGATATTTTCCTTGATCAGAGTCTGCCCCTTGAAATGCCTGAAACGGAGATTGTCGGCGGCAGAATAGAAACGGCTGCAGGGGAAAGTATGGTTCCGGATTCGCGAATCGACGAGATACGCTCATTGCTTGCGGAAAGTCTTACAGGCCTTGATGAGATACCCGAAACAAGCGGCTCCGGTACAGCAGGAATGGCTGAAAATTTGAGCGTGATGACCTTTGAAGACCAGAAAGAGATTTTTAAGAAGATTGAAAATGCCTTCAACGGGGTCACCAATATCAGCAATCTTGTGTTCAGGATCACCGAGGTCTTGAGTTTCCAGGACCTTTCCGGGCAGCAGATAATGAAGATTATCAAACTGCTCAGTGATTTCCAGATCCAGTTGCTGGCAATTGTCGTATCTTTCGGCACGCAGCTCAAGAGTAAGGAGAAGAAGCCTGATATCTCTCACGAAGAAAGCAAGCAACTTGCTCAGGAAGAGGTTGATACTTATCTCGGCAAAGTCGGAGGCGCTAAAGAACCGGGCGCCCCGTTGGATCAGGATACGGTCAATAAAATGCTTGAGGAAATGGGGTTTTAATTTCTATCGCTACAGGGGAAATAACCGGCTCACTATTTTTTTCTGTATACATCCAGGTAGTTATGATGGAATCAGCGTAAACGAAAACGGCCGGATGACTGTGATGTCACCCGGCCGTTTTCGTTATAAATTACTAATGCGAGAAATCAGTCCTTCCGACGTTTCCGGCCCAGCGCCAGCCCTGCGAGTCCGGTCCCAAAGAGAAGAATGGTGCATGGTTCAGGCACCGGTGCTGCCATGGGCATGAGGAAATCACTGGAATATCCGCTGTAGTAGCCGTGGGGATCCACTGTATAAACCGTTTTCAGGGGAGGTGTGTAAAACCCCCAGTAGGTTACGGCAACGCCGGTATTGATCCCCGGGATAACGCCGTCGAGTTCGATGCTGAAGGTGGCAGTGGAATTTGCTGGGTACACTGAGACGGGATGCTGTCCCCACCAGCCGTACCAGGAATAGCCGTCAAGCGCCTGCGCCTCGGGTGCCCAGTAGTTTGATCCGCTGCCAGATTGAAACTTGTCCCAGTATCCAGGGAAGCCGTAATAGGGACCCGGCGCTGTGACATTGGTAACGAGCGCGGTCTTTGGGATCTGGATGTAAAATCCGTCAAGACCTGTCTTCTCAACGGTCTGCTGGTTGATGTTGCTGACCTCAAAGACAAAGTTCCAGGTATCCGTATCGATCTGGGTCGTGGTCACAGTGATGCTGTATTCGCCGCTCATGGGGGTCGCCCATGCCTGCCCTGATGCGGAAATTACCACAAGCGTCGCACATAAAAGAATTGCTAACCGTTTCATCCTTCCCCTCCATTATATTGGTATGAATGAGTGATTTAAAGAAAACATTGATTTTTAGTAGCAATTTTGATGCCAGAACAATTAACAGCAGATAACCGCTAAAAATCAGTCAATTTCCTTTTAAATCGTAAAAAGAGCTGGGGTTTTTTCCGAAAAGGCGGAAGACTTTTCAATTTTCCGGAGAATCGGCATTGTTGACAGAGAGTGGTGTGTCCATTTTTGCCAGGTGCATATGTGTGCAAATGCAGGGTGGGAAAAATAATTGCGATATGTCTATGAATACCTTTGGATGGGGAATTCTGGCGGAAACAAAGCGGGAAGGGAAAGCAAGAAGGCAAAAAGCCAATTTGAAATAAATCTGGCGTTTGGGTATAAAAGATGTCAAAGAGAACCGCACAGATATAAAAAAAGGAGTTGCCGGAAAGGGCAACCCCTGAATTATTTAATGGAGGCGGCGACCAGATTTGAACTGGTGAATAACGGTTTTGCAGACCGCTGCCTTAGCCACTTGGCTACGCCGCCTTTCTTAGAGGGGACCATCTTATACGTTGATTTTGTTTTTTACAAGAGGAAATATTCATTAACCGGATGAGTCAGGCGGAATTTTTTTAATAGACGCATTTAAACTATTTTCAGAACGAACTTCGGTGAAACCGTTGATCCCTTTGAAAATTCACGAAACATCTGAGAATTATTAAAAGGCACATAATTAGGTATGATGTATAAAATTTCAAACGGATTGCTCTCAGTATATTACGGATTATTCATATGACAGCTTTGATAGGATTACTTGCCGGAGATAATGCCGAGCCCCTTCTGGAACTTGAAAAGTTACTGCAATATGATTTCAAGGACAGATGTCTTTTACAGAAAGCATTGATCCACCGGTCCTTTGCAGCGGAGCAGGGCAGATTGACCGGCCTGGATAATGAGACACTGGAGTTTTTGGGGGATGCGGTCCTGGATCTTGTAGTCGGAGAGCTTCTCTACAAGAAGCATCCGGAAGTTCGCGAAGGCGATTTGACCAAAATGCGCGCCTCCTTAGTCAATGAAGCACACCTGGCGATCATGGCCAGGGCGGTACATCTGGGCGAGTACCTTTTCCTCGGCAAAGGTGAAGACGCTTCAAGCGGCAGGGAAAAGGCCTCAATCCTTTCGTGCGCCTATGAAGCTGTTGCCGGAGCAATTTTTCTGGATGGCGGCTATGATGCCGCATCAGCCTTTATCCAGGAGCATTACGCTTCGTGGATTGATATGGACATAATGAAGATGATCTTTTCCGACTTCAAGAGCAGGCTTCAGGAAAAGATCCAGGAGAAATTCGGTGAAACGCCGGTCTATGTCCTTGATAACCAGGAAGGCCCGGACCATGAGAAAATATTTACCGCGTCGGTTAAACTGAAAGGTCAGGTTCTTGCCACCGGTCAGGCCAGGAATAAGAAAGAGGCCGAGCAGCAGGCTGCGGCAGAAGCATTGACCAGATTTGATCAGATAGATGTCGAATCACCACAAGATCCCGGGGACCCGAAATGACTCCCTTTGTAATTCCTTTTTTCATCGCCCACCAGGGATGTCCCCATCGCTGTGTTTTCTGCAACCAGAGGCATATTGCCGGATCGGCCGAGCCGGGCGAAAACAGCATAACCCCCGAATCGATTACCGGGGAAATCAAAACCTGGCTGGAGCGGCCGCGAAAAAACCCTCTGGCGCCGGTGCAGGTGGCGTTTTACGGCGGCAGCTTCACAGGAATCGAGACCCTGAAGCAGCAAGAATATCTGAGCGCGGTCCAGCCATTCATTGCATCCGGGCGGGTAGCATCAATCCGGATATCAACCAGGCCGGATTATATTGATGATCGAATAGTGCAATTTCTGAAAAGTTACAAGGTCAAGATTGTTGAGTTGGGCGTCCAGTCCCTGGATGATCGGGTTCTTGCGCAGAGCGGTCGAGGGCATACCGCAAAGCAGGTTGAAGATGCCGTTGAGCTCCTGCAACATCATGGGTTTTCCGT
This sequence comes from Pseudomonadota bacterium, assembly GCA_018823135.1. Taxonomy (NCBI): domain Bacteria; kingdom Pseudomonadati; phylum Pseudomonadota; species Pseudomonadota bacterium. Next base: position 12,202 of record JAHJJF010000120.1, on the reverse strand, counting down.
AGGCGTTCAGTTGATGGTAGGACTTCCGGGCGAAACCACGAAATCCCTTTTTGAGGGTGTCCGGCAAGTGATTGGCATGCGGCCTGATTTTGTCCGGATTTATCCGGTGCTGATCATTGGTGATACGGAACTTGAAATACTGTATAATCAAGGGCGATATGCGCCCCTGACCCTGAATCGCGCCGTTGCTCTGACTGCGAAAATGAAAGAAAGGTTTGGCCGGGCGGCAATCAGGGTGGTGCGCATGGGTCTTCAGCCATCTGTGTCCCTTGAGAAAAGTGTGATTGCCGGGCCGTATCATCCGGCCTTTGGTGAACTTGTTCTTTCGCGGATAATGTTCAATAAGACAAGGGCGGTGCTCAAAGGTGCAGAAGCCGGAAGCGGGCGGCAGCAGGGTGTCCATATTGCTTCGGTTGATGAATCGATTTTCAGGGGTCCGGGCAATGTCAGCTTCAAGAGACTTGCCTCCCTCGGTCTCCTTGACAACAGAGCTTTGGTGCTGGAGCCGCTCCAGGAGAGAAATACGGTTTTTCTCTCGGCTGCATGATATTATGATAATATTTTAATCGTGGAGTGTATGATGCACGCCTCAGGATGGCTTATTAAATACTTAAGAATGCCGGTTATCTGCCGCCGGAGATAGACTTGAAAAAAGAGATTCAGCGAATTGAAGAATTGATTTCTGCAGTCGAAGATGAGCATCAGCGCCTCCGGCAGCTTAAAAAACTTGATTTTCTCCGGCTGAAGATTCAGAATATAAGGCAGCGGCCGTTAAATCTTGAAGAATATGAAATCTATCACCGGAAGGTTGTTGAAAAGATATCTGTTTCCGATCTTTTCGGGAAGGAAAAGAAATCTGGGAAAGCAGGATGACAAATGCTGTGCAGGCTATGGAAGATTCAGCAATATTAACCTGTTGTGACAAGGGATAACATGGCGCAAATTCTCATTATTGAAGATGACCCGCAGCTACGGGATGTGTTAAGGCAACATATGGAGTATGACGGCCATCATGTTTTTGATGCAGCAAATGGCGCCCATGGCCTTGATACTTATAACGCGCAGAAAATCGATTTAGTTATCACTGATATTTTTATGCCTGACAAGGAAGGGATTGAAACAATTATCGAGCTTCGTGAGAAATCACAGAAGGTCAAGATCATCGCCATGTCCGGAGGAGGAAGGCTTGAATCAGTAGATTATCTCATACTTGCACAGAACCTGGGCGCCAACCGGATTTTCAACAAACCGTTTAAATGGGCCGACATGCGGTTGGCCATCAACGAACTGCTGGGGTGAAATCTCACCCGCTCTTCTTTCCTTTCAGATAGACCCGGATCGGTGCAGGATACCCCTCAATGGTTCGGGTCGGGTCTTTTGGATCAATAAAATCGTCATAGGATTCAAACTCCATCCACTGGGTCCGTCTCTGCTCGGTGTTTGTCATGGGATGGTGATCAAATATTTCAACCTCGGTGAAACCTGAACGGGTCATCCAGTTCTTGAGACATGCTGCGGTAGGCACGAAATAGGTGCCCGGCACCTTGGCATAGCGTTCTTCCGGGAAAATAGCCATGGGGTCGTTGCCGGGTATGCCTTGAGACTCGACGATGAGGGTGCCGCCGGGGCGCATTGCCGTGAAAATATCTTTCAGGGTCTCAACGGGTGAGCTGCGGTGGTAAAGGATTCCCATCAGGAAAACCACGTCAAAGGAATTTTCAAATAAGCCGATCTGTTCAACGCCCATTCGTTCGATAAAGAGGTTATCCAGCCCGGCAAAGGTGTTCAGGGTTTTAAAGGTGAAATAATAATGCAGATAAGGCTCAAAGCCGATGACATACTTCGGTTTGAAAGCGGCCATGCGGAACATGTAGTAACCGTTATTGCAGCCGATATCGGCAATGATTTTTCCTTCCAGATCCGGAAGGACGGGCAGTACCCTGTTCCACTTGCGCTGGCTTTGCCATTCGGAATCAATCTCAAGGCCGAAGATTTCAAAGGGCCCCTTTCTCCACGGCATGAAGTTGCGCATCGCTGTGTGTATTTTTTGTTGATCAGCAGATGTCAACTCATCTCTTGCGCCGATTTTCACCACATCTCCTGAAACATCAAGGTGCTTCGCCCTGATATGGGAAAGTTCCCGGAGCGGCTCAAGGTAGCGGGTGATACCCTTTTTAGGAAGAGCGAGCCATTTGTCGTTTTCCTCCTGCAAAAGGCGGATTTTCTCCTGATGCGGCGTATTCAGATATTCTATGTAATTATTGTGCACGGAAGGTAATCCCTGTGAAGTAAGTGATTTTAACTGCTGCGGGGAGCTTCAATCAAGTGGCTCCTTTATACAATATCACCTGCAACACTGCAAATTCATCTTGGCTATGAAAGATACTTTCAGCTGTAAGGTTCATTTGACAGATATCATGTAAACTGCTAATAAAGATAATGATCTTTTGCCGGTGTTTGCTTCCGGTTATGAACAAATGCGGAGGGTGGGAATGGAAAATGTAATTGTCTGGTATATTTTTACTCTGGCCGACGGATCAAAGGTGGAATTTGATCTTCCCATCGGTGGTGAGAATTTCCAACTGCAGGGTAAAATGCCCGATGTTCTGCCTGATTGGGCCAAACTCGATTTCCAGCAATGCCACCATTGTCCGCTTAAAGTATCCGAATCACCGTATTGCCCGCTTGCGGCAAATATCGTGGGGATTGTCGAAGGGTTCGGCTCCCTGGTATCATATGATCCGATTCACGTGGATGTTGTCACCGAGGAAAGAAGCATCTCGCAGGATACCACGGCGCAACAGGCAATCAGTTCGCTGATGGGTTTGGTGATCGCCACCTGCGGCTGTCCGCATACCGCTTTTTTAAAACCCATGGCCCGGTTTCATCTTCCCCTGGCAAGCGAGGCGGAAACCATCTATCGCGCCACCTCCATGTATATGCTGGCTCAGTATTATATCAAGCAGCACGGTGGTGAGCCGGATTTCGATCTTAAAGGGCTGACCTCGCTGTATAAGAATGTCCAGGAAGTAAACCTGGCAATTGCCGACCGGCTGCGGGTGGCAATCGAGACCGACTCCTCAGTCAATGCCATCATTCTTCTGGACATGTACGCCAAGGTCATGCCCTTTGCCGTCAAGGAATCCCTTGAAGAACTCAAGCATCTCTTCCAAGCATATGTCTGATCTGCAGATCTCAGGAAGGATCATGCTTTTCAGGTGATGTCTGTCCTGTTATGGGTTTTCTGCATTCCTGAAAAAACACCTGACATTAATAAGATATGGTGAGCTGTCATGGTTTGTGCTACCATGTGGTATTCAGGCGGAGAGACTCGCAGTCCATGCATGGCACAATGCACGCCAGCTCAAGGGCCATCACTCTTTGGATAGATTTTCTGTGTCTTCCGTCTCCGAGCCTGGATCTTTACAAAGGAGTTGATGTGTACAAGTTTGATTTTCTGAAAGGCATCATCTTTGCATCTATTGTTGCGGTCCTGACTCTCAGCGCCTACACGGTGTTTTATCTTTATCCTTCCTTTGAAAAACTCCTGCGGAAAAATATAACCACGGATGCGGAACGGGTTGCAGTCCATCTCGGGCATATGCTGAATATAGCAAACGACCAGATCGACTCTCAATCCCTCCCTGATGATTTCAAGCATCAGATCGAAATCATGCTGGATGACTTTGAACTGATGAAGGTCAAGCTTTTCAGCCCGGAAGGGCTCATCGTCTTTTCAACTGACAAAGAAGATGTCGGCGAGGTGAATGAAAAGCCTTATTTTCGGGAAATAGTTTCCAGGGGGAAGATTTATTCCAAGATTGTCAGAAAAGACTCCATGACTCTGGAGGGCCAGAAAGTAACCACCGATGTCATGGAGATCTATGTGCCGATAATCCTTGGCGGCAAGTTTACAGGTGCCGCGGAAGTATATTATGACATCACTGAAAATCTTCTCTTGTTGAAAAGGCAGTTCCAACGATTCAATTATACCCTGTATCCCATATCCCTGTGCCTGCTTCTGGGGATAATTTTTGCTTCGATGAAGGCAGAAAAGAGTATTTCCCGACTTAAAAAAATGGATGAAAAATTACAGCAGGCCCATGACCAGCTCGAACAGAAGGTCCTGGAAAGAACCGGTGAACTCTCCAACGCCTATCTCAATCTGCAACGGGAAATCGATGAGCATAAACAAACAATCAAGGAAAAGTCAGGGCTTCAGAATCAACTGATTCAGGCCCAGAAAATGGAGGCCATCGGCACTCTGGCGGGCGGCATTGCCCATGATTTTAATAATATTCTTTCCGCGATCCTCGGCTATTCGGATTTAGTGATCAGAGAGCTGCCGCCGGGTGATCAGAAGCGCCAGGACCTGGGACAGGTTATCAAGGCAGGGCTGCGGGCCAAGGAACTTGTCAAGCAGATCCTCACTTTCAGCCGGCAGTCGGATCAGGAAAAGTGTCCGGTAATGGTGCATCTGATCATCAAGGAAGTCTTGAAACTTCTTCGAGCCTCAATCCCTGCGACAATTGAAATCAGACAGGACATCTATCCTGATTGTGGCGCTGTTTTTGCCGATCCGACCCAGATTCATCAGGTGATTATGAATTTATCTACCAATGCCGTGCATGCCATGGAAGAAAAAGGCGGGATCCTGCAGATGATATTGCAGGAAGTGGAGCTTGGCGCTGATGATTGTGCAGGGGAACCCGGAATGTTTCCGGGAAGATATGCAAAACTTACGGTGAGCGATACCGGTTGCGGAATGTATGAAGCGGTGCTTGAAAGAATATTCGAACCGTATTTCACCACCAAGGACGTGGATAAGGGGACGGGGCTTGGTCTGTCGATGGTGCATGGTATTGTCAGGAGTTGCAGCGGGATGATTCAGGTTGAGAGCGAAAGAGGCAAGGGCAGCGTTTTTAATGTTTTTCTGCCGGTAATCAGCCAGGGGTTTTTCATGGAGGAAGAAGAGGAAGGTGATCTTCCCGGTGGCAATGAAAAGTTGCTGCTGGTGGATGATGAAAAGGAGATTTCCGCTCTTATCAAAAGGAATATGGAGGAGCTTGGATATAAGGTCACCGCAATGGTGGACAGCCTGAAAGCCTTGGATGAGTTCAGGGCCCATCCGGACTACGATCTTGTTATTACCGATCTCGCCATGCCTCACCTGTCAGGGGATGCGTTGATTCAGGAAATAAGAAAAATAAACCCCGGTACGCCGATTATTCTCTGTACCGGATACAGTGAGAGAATATCATCCGAGTCTGCAAGAAAAAAATTGGGCATCAACGATTTTCTTGTCAAGCCGGTTACAAGAGAGGAGCTGGCAAAGACGGTCCGGAAAGTTCTGGACCGGAAATCAGAGTGAGTGAGGGGTGAATAGTGATGAGTTATGAGAGATGAGTAAAGAGTGAGGGGCTGGTTAAAGTTTATGCCGCTCTGATATATATTCTGACTCCTGCCTTCCGGCTTCTGACTCCGGGCCTTTAATCCTTGCTCTTCACTTGTTCTTCCAGTCCTCCAGAACAAAATTTTTCAGCGCCATAGCCAGGTCTTTCCGGGTGAGATCGGTCTGGGCGATAAGAATTTTCCCCAGGGGGAACGAGCCTTTCCGTTGGTCCGTCAACAGGAGATCCACCTGCTCTTCGGTGAGAAATCCCAGCTTTACGGCAATCTCGCCATATCGCTGTTGCGTTCGGAGCTGTTCAAGGAGAATGCGGATATTCTGTTTCTTGTTGAGGAACCCGATATTGCGGGCGCATTTGCCAAAGGGCCGCCCTGCCTGGCGCTGGGTTTCCAGGGCAAGTTGGATATCCTCCTCGGTTGCCATTTTGGTCATCACCAGATATTCGCCGAATTTCATAAGCCGCCTATCCCGAATATTTCAGGAGGTAAATGATTTCGTTAAGATAATTTCTACTTGGCTTATTCAACATGTCATTTATTTTCTTCAATTATTACGTTATTTCGACATAAACAATTTCATCGAATGTCATGAATTATCCGGGTTATTTGGAAGTGAGGACGTGAACCCCATCCCAATTCTTGCCGGGCGGGGAAAGGCGAAAATCAAGACAGCGCTCAAGATAGGTCAGCGTCGGGCCGTCATCATGCTCGGCATCAAAAAGGGCGCCGAAGACATTGATTGCCTTATCCCATTCCCTGGCCTTGTAATGGCCAAGGCCGATATTGTATTGCCTGACGAGTTCTTCGGTGTGCTGGTCCAGCCCACCTTTTCTGGCAAGGAGTTCATAGATGGTGATCGCCTCCTGTTTGCCGACAACGCGCACCGTATCCAGTTCACGGACCTCAAATCGATCTTTGCATAATTTATAGGTGAACTGGCTGATCATGATGGAGGTCTCGTATTGTTTGTTGACCCCTTCCAGGCGCGCAGCCAGGTTTACCGCGTCCCCCATGATCGTGTAATCCATGCGCTGCGCCGAACCCATATTGCCGACAACCATCATGCCGGTATTGATCCCCATGCGGACACTGAGGAGCGGTTTTCCCCGGCTCTGCCAGTTGCGGTTCAGTTCGGCAAGCCGCTGCTGCATATCCAGGGCCATGAAACAGCATTTGGCGGCGTGATCCGGGTCTTCCAGGGGCGCGCCGAAAAAGGCGATGATCGCGTCTCCCTCGTATTTGTCCACGGTGCCGTTGTACCTGAGGACAATATTGGTCATCTCGGTGAGGTATTCGTTCAGGAGTTCTACTAATTCTTCAGGATTCATTTTTTCGGATATGGAGGAAAATCCGGCAACATCGGAGAAGAAGGCGGTGAGCTCTTTGCGATTGCCGCCCAGTTTGAGTTTTTCCGGGTCAAGAATAAGTTCGTTGATGACATCAGGGGAGAGATACTGGGAAAACGCCCCCTGGATATAGCGTTTTTCCTTTTCCTCGACAATGTAGCGGTAGACGTAAAGGGACGATGCCACCGCAATGATTTCCATGAGCGGTGCAACCGGGCTGACTACAATCAGGCTGCTGAACAGAGAATAGCAGATAAAAAAGGCGGCACCGGAGAGCAGCAGGATGACTCCGCCGTTGATCATCGCTCCGAAGCGCGACATTGTGAGGAGCAGGATGAGCCCCACCGTGAAAACCCCAAGAAGGTCGATGACCATCTTGGAGACCTTGGGCTCGGAAAGGATCTGATTGGTCCGGATATTTTCAATGATTGTCGCATGGATCTCGATTCCCGGAAAGACCTCGTCAAAGGGGGTGATCCGCACGTCTTCAATGGCGGTGGCGGTTGCGCCCACCAGGACTATTTTGTTTTCAATCTTTTCGCGCGGCACAGTGCCGTCAAGGATGTCGGCAATGGAGATATGCTCGAATGTCCGGCTCGGTCCGTAATAATTGATCCGCATCTCGCCGCGGTCATTGGTGGGAATGGTTAATGCTTCATCGCCGATGGCCAGGGCAACCTGCTCAACGCCTGCCGGGTCGACGAGGATCAGCACCGGGCATTCAAAGTATTGCCGGAGCATGGAGAGTGACAGCGGCGGGAAGAAATAATCATCCCTGTCCTTAAGGCCCACCATGTCACGGTATTTGACAATCAGCGGAATCTTGCGGATGGAGCCGTCGCTTTCCGGGCTGAAGTTGAAATAGCCGGCAAGGTTTATCCCCTCGGTGATTTCCGCGATGTTTGATTCCACAGCATAGGCGGTGGGAAGATCCAGTGAACTGATCCGGGTGCCCGGTTGCTGTTTGATTCCGGAAAAGCGGGTTTTTTCAACCGCCTTGAGATAGGACTCCATTTCCGCTTCAGAGAGATGTTCCAGGCCGTCTTCGGAAAAATGGAAAAAATAGCCCAGCACCGCCCTGCCGTAATTCTTGAGCGAGGTGTTAAGAATTCCGTCGGTATTTGCCAGGGCCGCAGCCCGGCTGATTTCCCGGCTGATGTCTTGAGAAACCCTGCCTTTGAGGGATTCTTGAAGATTGACCAGCTGTCTGCCGGCAGCGCTGGTCTCAGGCGAGGAAAAAACAATATCGAACCCCGCCACCCCGGCCTTGTATTCGTTGAGTCTGTCGATGAGCCGGGCGATGGTGTCGCGCTGCCACGGCCAGCGGCCAAGCTGGTCAATGCTTTTTTCGTCGATTGCGGCAATGACTATGGTATCGCTCTGGGGCACGGGGCCGCGGATTTTGAAGAACATGTCTTCGCTGAGCAGGTCGAGCCTGCTGATCAGCGGTGTGGCAATAAAATACAGGAATAATACGGCAACGGTTGCCGCGGTGAAGATGATGGAATGGATTTGAAATGGTTTGTATTTCATGAAAGGGATCTTCGTTTCTCCAAGTGTCAAAAAAAACCGGTTTCGGTAAGGTTCTCAATGCGCCGGCCTGATATTTTCTCCCCTCAATCAACACAAAAATGAGATCAATCCAGGATTGATGAAATCCTGAAAAGGCTGATTTCATCGAGATATTGCATTGTAACAGATTGATTTTATAAGGTGGACCTTTTATTACAACGACTTTTTACGGGTCCATCAGGATTGAGTCTTTATTTATACCAGATGGCAGGTAAATGGCAATATCGATAATCTTGTGAAAACTCGAATACCTCAACTGTCGCCTTCAGTAATTCCGATAAATTATAAGAGGGATACGCATCTGCATCGTGGTTTCGGAGTCTCGCAGAGTCTGCTTACCTCGAAGTTTAGACACTCTCTTATCTTTGATGCCGACAATATCAGGGATTATTTCCCTGATTTTTCCTGCAGGTATTCCGGTAAACCGGAAATTTGATCGATGCCAGTGATAAGATCAAACGACCGGGGCAAAGTATTACTCTTTTATTTCTGACCAGGGGCTTTTGTTTTTTTATGTTTAATCATTGTAATAGAACCTAAATTCAATGACTTTGTCGAAGGTGTTGATTTTTAAGAAATTTCAACCGGTTAATAATTTATAATATCTCTTGATACCTCACTCTGTGGTATAGAAATTGCTTATATTCTAATACCGGATTTCGAGTATTTGAGGGGTTTTATTTTGAGGGGATTAATCTAGCTCAGTAGTGTTTTTCATGATGGAAAGAAGCTGTCCGGATTCTGACGCCGGCAGGGAAATGAAAAACATTTCAATCTATTTTTTTCTTTGTTTACCTCAACTGATTCCGACTTCAAGCAAGACTGCATTATAGAATCTGATTTTGATGACCCGGTCGATCGCAGCATAATGGCCGGAAGCTGATGGTTCATTTTCAGGGAGAAAGACAATGTTCGCAATAGTTACACTTGTGAGAGGTGTTTTCCGTAAATCAAATTTATTGGGAATATTAGCCCTGTGTGGTTTGCTTGCATTCCTGCATGGGACTGCTGTGGCGGCAACCAGAACCTGGAACGGTAGTTTTACACCTGACCCCACTAATTGGAACGAATATATGAACTGGGATACAGGTTTTGTCCCAGTGCCCGGTGATGATGTAGTTATTCCTGGCGGATTTGTCGTTAATCATTCTTCCGGCACAACAACCGTAAATAGTGTAACGATAGCAAATTCCTCAACCGTGAATCTTTCAGGGGGGACTTTTGACGGCGGGACGCTCACCGGCGCCGGGACTTTGAACTGGACTGGCGGGATGTTATCCGGCGGCACCTATAATCTCAGCTCGGCCCAGGGCCTGGTGATCAATGCTGGAACCGCCAAAGAACTTTATAACACCGTGACCAATGCCGGCACCATGACCTTGGCCGGCGATGGTCTTACCTTTCTCGCCAACAATAACGGTTACTTAAACAACCAGGGTAATTTAATCATACTGGGCGATTTTGCCTTCCTCGATGGCGGCGGCGCCGGTACAAGGCTTATTACCAACACCGGCACCATCACCAAGAGCGGCGGAGCCGGTACGACTTCCATCAATGTCGGGTTTAATAATAACAACCCCGGTATTATTAACGTGCAGAGCGGCACCCTGGATTTTAATTCCACCCTGAATCATGCCTCAGGAGCTTTTATCTATGGCATCGGCACCATCGACGTCACCGACGCCACCTTCACCAACAACGGCAACACGAACCCCGGCCACTGGACCGGCGGTAACTTACCCGGTATTCTGACCATTTCCGGCAATTATCCGATGACCGCCTCCACCGTGCTCAACATCGAACGGGGCGGTCTGGCGGTTGGCACCGAATATGACCGTTTGGTCGTAAGCGGTGCAGTCACCCTTAACGGCACCCTCGTGGTCGAACTGATCTATTCATTTCCCAATGTTGGAGATACCTATACCATTCTTACCGCCTCAAGTATTACCGGCAGTTTCCTGACCCAGACTCTGCCGGTTGTTTCAGGAATTACCTGGAATGTGGTAAATGACGGCACAAATCTTATTCTGCAAGCCATATCGGATTGGGACATTGATGGGGACTGGATGGACGATGACTGGGAAATCCTGTATTTCGGTGATCTTTCCCGGGATGGAACGTTGGACCTTGATAATGACGGGCAATCCGATAAGTACGAATACGGGGACGGCACCGACCCCACCAATCCGGACAGCGACGGCGACGGTCAGCTGGATGGCGCCGAAGTCTGCTATGGCAGCGACCCCAACGATATCGACAGTACCTTCACAACCCCGATTATTGCCAGCTCCAACAGCAGGGGATACCCCGGCAATAGTTTGAGCTATTTTGTCACGAGCACAAGCAGTGACGGCCGTTATGTGGCTTTTGACTCATTTGCCACCAACCTGGATCTGGACTTTGTGGACACCAATGCAACGTGGGATGTCTTTCTCAAAGATATTCAGACCGCGAAGATCACCTATGTCAGTACTGACAGTTCCGGGGTTCTGGGGAATCTTCTAAGTGGTAGTCCGGCGATAAGCGGTAATGGCCGCTATGTGGTTTTTCGTTCAGCAGCCACCAACCTGGTCACAGGGGATACCAATGGATTTTCTGACATCTTTCGAAAAGACATTCAAACCGGCGTTACCACCCTGGTGAGCAGCGACAGTGCAGGAGGGTTTGTGAATAATGAATCCTCGAGACCACGCATCAGCAGTGACGGCCGCTATGTAGTTTTTGAGTCAGCCGCCACCAATCTGGTGCCAGATGATACCAATGGGTATAACGATATCTTCCTCAAAGACACCTCGAATGGCGCTATCACCCTGCTGAGCCGTGACAGTTCAGGGACAATTGGCAATGGTATCAGTAGTTTTCCATCCATAAGCAGTGATGGCACTTATGCGGTTTTTCATTCAGCTGCAACAAACCTGGTAACCGGAGATACCAACGGGTTTCCCGATGTATTCATCAAAAACATCCAAACCGGTGCGGTAACCCTGGTGAGCAGCGACAGTTCATTGGTGATTGGCAATAATGAAAGTAATGATGCATCCATCAGCAGTGACGGCCGTTATGTGGCTTTTCTTTCACTTGCCGACAACATGGTGGCAGGAGATGTCAATGGAGATATGGATGTCTTTATCAAAGACACCCAGACCGGTATTACCACTCTGGTCAGCAGTGACAGCGCCGGGACGTTTGGAAATCAATGGAGTTATGGCCCAAGCATAAGCGGTGACGGCCGTTATGTGGCATTTTATTCCTATGCGACCAACCTGGTGGCAGATGTTATCAATACGGATACCCATGTTTTTATCAAAGATACCCAGACCGGCGCCATCGCCCTGGTGGACAAGAACAACGCCGGTGTTGTGGGAGATTATAATAGTCTGGAACCAGCCATAAGCAGCGACGGCCGTTACGTTGCTTTTGAATCAGAGGCGGCAAACCTGATCCCATGGGACAACAATTATACTTCGGATATATTCTGGACGGTAAACCCGGTTTATGTCAGCTCCTCGTCTTTTACCGTCACCCCATCAGCCGGAATCAACGGCAGTATCAGTCCCAATACTCCGCAGAGTGTGGAGGCCGATGCCACGACAGCTTTCATCATTACTCCGAACGCAAATTATCTTATCGATTCGGTCAGCGGTTGTGGCGGCAGCCTGGTTGGAAGCACTTATACAACCGCTGCAATTACCGCCAATTGCACAGTGACCGCAAGCTTTGTTATTCAAACCTTTACTGTCACTCCGGTTGCAGGTACTGGCGGCAGCATCAGCCCGTCAACACCGCAGACGGTGAACTCCGGCAGCGGCACTATATTTACCATCACTCCGAATGCGGGCTATGACATTTTAGATGTGACTGGCTGCGGCGGCAGT
>JAHJJF010000119.1 GCA_018823135.1 Pseudomonadota bacterium | reverse complement strand
GTATCAGCAGCAGCAGATAAATCCATCAAAATTCTCTCCTGATCTGAAAAAAAGAACGGAAGAAATGGTCCATAACGTGAGTCTTCAGGTTACCAGCAGGACAAGTCTCGAGGAAGTGGTAAAACGCTATGATCTCTACCCGGAGCAACGCAAGAATCTTCCCATGGAGGACGTGATTTTCAGGATGCGCAGTGAGGATATTCAGGTAACACCGGAGAAGCAAGGGGATATTTTTCGTGTGAGCTATAAGGGAAGTAATCCCAAGAAAGTCCAATTCGTAACCAACGCCCTTGCCGCAAAATTTATCGAGGAAAACCTTCGTTTCCGCGAAGAGCGCGCAACCGAAACCTCAGCGTATGTGCAGGATGAATTACGCATGGCAAAGGAGGGTTTGGATAAAAAAGAGGCGGTGATGCGGGATTATAAGTTGAAACATTATAATGAATTGCCGGAGCAGCTGCCTATCAATACGACACGATTAAATGCCCTTCAGGAGCAATATCAGAACAATCAGACAAATGTACAGAGTTTGGAGCATACACGGTTGTTGGTTCAGGAACAGATAACTTTCAGAAAGGACATGATAGAAAATCTGGCTGCCAGCAAAATAAATTCCGGGGGAGATCCGTTTAAGATGGAGCTCGGTCGAGATGCCGAGCAGAATAGAGAAATTTTAAAAAAGAACCTTGAGTCTTTGCGGGCCAAATACACCGAGGAACATCCTGATATAAAAAGATTAAAGCGGCAACTTGAAATGCTTGAGAAAGAGACGGCACCTGTCTCCGGACCAGAAGGAGAAGAGACCCCTGTCGTAGATCTTTCCCGAGGTGATAAGCCGGTTGAGCAATTGGGACTCCAGTTAAAGGAGATTGAGTTTAACATAGAGAGATTGAAAAACGAAAGAGTTTCTATTCGCCAACAGATTGAACAATACCAGCAGTGGGCGACCGCAGCCCCGATCCGGGAAGCTGAGTGGTCGTCCTTAACCCGCGACTATAATGAGCTTAAAAAACATTATGAAGGCCTGGTTGCCCGGGGCCTTGAGGCGGATTCGGCGGAGAGTCTTGAGCGTCGTCAAAAGGGAAGCCAGTTTAAAATCGTTGATCCGGCATATTACCCGGAAAAGCCGATTAACCCGGATTTCAGGAAAGTATTGCTCATGGCTGTTGTCTGTGGGCTCGGCGTTGGTTTTGGTATTGTCTTTTGCCTTGAGTTTTTTGATACTTCTTTTAAGGATGCAGGGGAGGTGGAAGACTTTCTTGGGCTACCGGTTATTTGTGCTATTCCTGTTATTCAGAGTGATAAGGACAAAAAGAGAAAAATAGTGTTTTCGATTCTCTGGACCGTTCTTTTCATAATCACTGTGCTGGCCATTGGCGGAGGCATGGCATATCTTTACCTGCAAGGACTTATTATCATATAGTGAGGAATGACCGGAATCCGCCACCGTCAAAAAAAATATCCGGCTGTGCTGAAGGCATTCAGTTTGCGGCCTATGGGCTGTAAACTGGGAAAATGATTTTTTTAGATTCATGTCACAAACCAAAGAGATGACCCTCTCTAAACTGATCGATTATAAGAATCTATGTATGAAAAGTATTTCGGCTTCAGCAAAAAGCCGTTTGATATAACTCCGGACCCGAATATGGTCTATATGAGTGAGGGCTATAAAGAAGCGCTTGCGGTGTTGCGGTATGGAGTGCTTGACAAGAAAGGCTTTATCCTTCTTACCGGCGAGGTGGGCACGGGCAAAACAACCCTCTTGAAATTGCTGATGAAAACTGTCAGCAAAAACGTTCATGTCTGCACTATTTCAAATCCCAGATTATCAATTGATGATTTTTATTATTATCTTTCTTCAGAGTATTCTTTGGAGATATATGATGGTAATAAGGGTAAATTTTTAAAGAATTTTGAAGGATTTGTTGAAAAATGCTGGGAAAAGAAGCAGCAGGTGCTCCTGGTTGTTGATGAAGCTCACCTTCTGCCGATAGAACTTATCGAAGAGATCCGTCTTCTTTCCAATCAGGATCAGCATATATTGAGTATATTTCTAGTCGGTCAACCCGAGCTGAATGAATATCTTGACCAGAAAAGACTTTTGCCGTTACGTCAGAGAATAACCTTAAGTTTTAACCTGGAGCCTTATCCATCAGGCGAAACGGAATATTATATCCGATTACGCCTTCTCCGGGCCGGCGGTCAGCAACTCGATCTTTTTACGGATGAGGCCATAGAACTCATCCACAAATTAAGCAAAGGCATCCCCCGAGCAATCAATGTATTATGCGACAGAGCATTAATGACGGGTCTGGCGGAGAATAAACGGGTGATTACCGAGGATGTTATTTGTGAATGTGCAAAAGAATTACAATTATTTATGCCGGAAGTCCGGGGCCAGGAATTAAATGGCAGGAATGGGGTCTGGGGGCGGCTGAAGTCGGTATTGAGCTGCTGAGACGAAATTGTCAACCAGGCGGTTATTGCAGAAAAAATTATAGCGGAGTGATATTTTGGGGAAGGTTCATGAGGCGCTGAAAAAGGCGCTCAAAGAAGAAAATTCAGGAAGTGATGCGATGCTGGCAGATCTTGAGGCGGATCTGGGTAAGGCCTCAGAGGTAAGCCACGGAGCGGAACGGTTACTGTGGAATGAGAAACTGTTGGCAGCCAATGAATCACGCTCGGAAATTTCTGAAAATTTCAGAAGATTGCGGACTAAGATACTTCATCCACAGGAAGGCAGGCCTCCAAGGGTTATTCTGGTTACAAGCGTTGCGCCCGGGGAAGGTAAGAGTTTTGTCTGTGCAAATCTTGGAGTTACTCTTGCAACGGGTCTAGAGCAGCATGCCCTGCTGGTTGACTGCGATTTGAGAAGGCCCACCCTTGCCGGCATGTTCGGCTTGAAAAATGATATCGGGGTTGTTGACCATCTCATGGACGGAAAAGATATTTCCCATTTAATCAAAAAGACCAGTTTAGATAAATTATCAATTATTCCCAGTGGTCGTCCGCCGGTCAATCCTGCTGAAGTTATCGGCTCCGAGAAGATGGTTTCCCTGATAGAAGAGGTGGTCAATCGCTATGGCGACCGATATGTCCTGCTCGACGGACCTCCCATGTATGCGGCATCCGAAACCATGGTTCTGGCCAAATTTGTCGATGCTATAGTCCTGGTGGTGCGGTGGGGTGTTGCCGGGCGGGAACAGGCCAAGGAGTTGATTGAAAGCCTGGGCAGGAAAAAAGTAATAGGAATTGTCTTTAACGCCTATGAAGAGAGCAAGCTCGGTTCGAAACTTTCCGGATATTATTATGATCAATATACTTATGGTGAAGAGAAAAAGTGAAACCTGAAAGCGTATAGGGCCGGAAGTTTGAAGCTCAAGGCTTTGAGGTGGAAAGATAAATCCAGGGGAAAATAACGGTAATTCTGTGGGAAAGCAAAAGAAAGTTATTCACTAAATTGCACTTCCATTGCTGAGGAGGACGGTTTGATTTTTCAGCGGTTAATTTTTAACTTCGTTTACAGGAATAACGCTAAGCAGAGGTGAGTTATGTGCGGGATTGTTGGATATGTCGGGCCGCGGCGGGTTGTGCCGATTATTCTTGAGGGGCTGAAAAAGCTTGAGTACCGGGGCTATGACTCTGCCGGGCTGGTTCATATTCATGATGGGAAGCTCGAAAAGCACCGGTGCAAAGGAAAACTTTCGAACCTGGAAGAACTCCTTGACAAGGTAAGGGATGCCGGCAGCCATATTGGGCTTGGGCATACCAGATGGGCGACCCATGGCCCGCCAACCGAAGAAAACGCGCATCCTCACAGCGATTGTTCAGGGCGCATTGTTGTTGTGCATAACGGCATAATTGAAAATTACCATTCGCTACGCGAGAATTTAAAGAAAAAAGGCCATACATTTACTTCAGACACGGACACAGAGGTGCTTGCCCATTTGATTGAAGAGTATCTCAAGGATGATCTGGTATCTGCGGTGCGCAAGGCCTTAAAAAAAGTGGTGGGCTCTTATGCCCTGGGCGTACTCTGGTCGGAGCAGCCGGATACGCTTATCGCGGTGAGAAATCAAAGCCCCCTGGTTTTGGGTTTTGTTGAATCCGGCGGCAGTTTTATGGCCTCAGACATCCCGGCCTTACTTCCCTATACACGAAAAATGATCTTCCTTGAGGACCAGGAAATGGCGGTTCTTAAGGAAAATGAATTGAATGTCTTCAGCCTGGCATCCGGAAAGCCGGTCAAGAAGGAGGTTCAGGAGATCAACTGGAATGCCGGAATGGCGGAAAAGGCCGGATACCGGCATTTCATGCTCAAGGAAATCTATGAGCAGCCCCAGGCGATCCTCAATACTTTCCGGGGTCGGATTGATCCTGAGAGCGGCCGTGTATCCCTGCCCGAGATTGGTCTTTCCCCTGCGCAGTTGAAAAAGATAAAGCGCGTTTCCCTTGTTGCCTGTGGCACTTCATGGCATGCGGCGCTTGTTGCCAAATACTGGCTTGAGAAATTTGCGTTGATTCCGGTGGATGTGGATATTGCCTCGGAGTTCCGCTACCGCAAACTCCTGCTGGATGAAACTGTAATGGTTATCCCCATATCTCAATCCGGCGAAACCGCCGATACCCTGGCAGGCTTACGCCTTGCAAAAAAACTCGGGGCCAAGGTCATATCGATTTGTAATGTTGTCGGCAGCACCATCACCCGGGAATCCCACGGAACAATTTATACCCATGCCGGGCCGGAAATCGGCGTTGCTTCGACCAAGGCATTTACCAGTCAGTTAACCGCGCTTTTCCTGCTGGCGCTTTATCTCGGTCAGGTAAAAGGCACTGTTGATTCGAAGTATTCTGAGGAAATGGGTCATGCGTTAATGGAATTGCCGGTGCTCATCGAAAAGGAACTTCCAAAGCTTCAGCAGGAAACCGATATCATTGCCGAAGAGTTTTCACGGGCGCGGGATTTTCTGTATCTGGGCCGTGGGGTGAATTTTCCCATTGCCCTGGAAGGGGCGCTCAAACTCAAGGAGATTTCGTATATCCATGCCGAGGGTTATGCGGCAGGCGAGATGAAGCACGGACCTATCGCCCTGATCGATCGGGATATGCCGGTGTTATCCCTGGTGCCCAAGGACAGTGTCTATGAAAAGGTCATTTCCAATGTTGAAGAGGTAAAAGCGCGTAATGGACGCTTAATACTCGTGGGAACCAAAGGCGACCGCGGATTGAAACGAATTACCGACCATGTTCTGTATCTGCCGAAGATGCACGAGGAATTGAATCCGCTTCTGTACGTAATTCCTTTGCAGCTGCTTTCCTATCAGATAGCAAACCTGCTGGGGTGTGATGTGGACCAGCCAAGGAATCT
>JAHJJF010000118.1 GCA_018823135.1 Pseudomonadota bacterium | reverse complement strand
TGTAACCAGGGATTTAATTCCCAGCCAGAATCAACGATATAATTCTCCACATAATCAGGATTGTTAAACCCGCCATATTTACTTCCTTGAATTTTATTCCCATTCAGAATTTTTAAAACATATTTTCTTCTGTTGCTTGAATCCTCCGAAATGTGTCAGCAGGAGGTGAGTCATATGGAAGTACCCTGCCTGCATTGCGGGAGTTTTTTTCTTCCCCGCAACAAAAACCAACAATACTGTTCAAAAGTCTCCTGCCAAAGAGCACGAAGAAGAAATTGGCAGAAAGAGAAGCTCCAGTGTGATGCGGAGTACCGTGAAGGTCAGAGAATAAGCCAAAAAAAATGGCTGAGGGCCAACCCCGATTATTGGAAAAAGTATCGGGAGAAAAATCCGGACAAGGTAAAGCGCAACAGGCTTTTACAGCGAATCCGCAACAACACGTCGTCCTCCTCATCAACGTCACCACCGCCGTTAATTGCAAAGATGTACGCGAGGAATCGCAATAGTGGAGAGCTTTCCGGGCACTATTGGCTGGTTCCGGAAATTGCAAAGATGGACGCGGCAAAAATTTATATCCATGCAATTTCAACGAGTTGTAAAGAGTTGCAAAGATGGACGTGAGGACTTGGGTGTTTTTCCTGTGGTAAAAGGGAAAAAACATCAAACCAAGGAGGTTCCCATGATCAGAAAAAAAGTCATTGTTCCCCATCGGATCCGTACCGTCCCTGCCAGTTTCGCCTTCATCCCCCACCGTTTTCTGTCAGATGGTTTTTGGAAATCACTGAGTATCGGTGAACTTGTGCTCTACTTGTTTCTGGTATTGGTGTCCGACAGGAGTGGCCTGTCCTACTACAGCAGCAAAAAAATTTGCGCGTCACTGGGCTTTTCTCACGAAGATTATATTGACGCTCGGGACCGGTTAATTGCCAGAGACCTGGTAGCCTTTGACGATGTTATTTTTCAAGTTCTGGAGTTACCCAGTTCGCCAACACTCGACCTTCCGGAAAAATGCTGTTGATAAGGAGTGAGTCATGATTAACAAACGAACCATTTTTGAAATACACCACCTCAAGAACGAAGGGCTTTCTGTTCGTGATATTGCCAACCAACTCCAGATGGATCGGGGTACAGTCGGTAAATATCTTAAAAATCCCTCTCGGAAACCAGCTGTCAGGACACAAAAAACGTCCAAGCTTGATCCGTACCGAGACTTTATCAGCCACACCCTTGATCAATACCCATCCATCAAGGCTCCAGTCATTTTGCAAAAGATCAAGGCAAAAGGTTTTGACGGAGAGATCACGATCGTCCGATCCTTGCTTCGAGTGCTCAGGGGGCGTAGTTGTCGCCGTGAACCATTCATCCGGTTTGAATCTGAACCAGGCCAGCAATTGCAAGTCGATTGGGGCCATTTCCAGAGTCTAAAGTACGGAGAGCAACCTCGTAAGCTATACGCCCTGGCAATTATCGAGTCGCACAGCAGGATGCTCTATGTTTACTTCTCCCACAGCCAGAAGCAGGAATATCTCCATATGGGTCTGCTGGCTGCCTTTCACTACTTTGGCGGTTGCCCTAAAGAACTGGTGGTTGACAACATGATGACAGCGGTGACGGAACGGGCTGGCTCGGTTATTCGATTCAATGAGTCGTTCCTCGACTTTCTGCGTCCCTTCCGCATAACACCTCGGGCCTGTAATGTCAGGGCTCCTTACGAAAAAGGTAAGGTTGAGAATGCTATAAAATATATTCGTCAGAATTTCTGGCCAACGCGAAATTTTACTGGCATCGATGATGCGCAGAGACAGATGCTGGACTGGCTGGATTCCGTTGCCAACTGCCGTGTTCATCAAACCACCGGAGAAAAACCCGTGGAGCGACTGCAGAAAAATGCCCTGCAGGCCTTGCCTATTCATCTGCCGGACACCCGCGAGACACTTTCAGCCTTGGTTCATAAAGATTTCGGCATCCGTTTCGACGCCAATGTCTACACGGTGCCTCCTTGGACAATCGGGAAATACCTGACCGTCAAAGCCGACCTCCTGAGTATCTCTCTTTTTTACCGGGATAAACTTGTTGCCGAACATCCCCGTATATGGGACAGGAAAAAGCGCCAGGAGCATGCTCAGCATCGCGAACATGTCAAGAAGATGCGTAATAAACTGTATCAGGACCGTCAAGTTGCCGTCTTTCTCTCCTTTGGACAGCCTGCAGCCGATTATCTTGAAAAACTTGCAGACACCAGGGCGCCTATCAAAAAGAATGTCGCACAGCTCCTCACTCTCAAAGATGAATATGGTGACAATGCGCTGATCTATGCGCTCGGTAAGGCCTCGGATCTCAATCTTTATGGTGCCGAATATGTGCGCAATATCCTGTACCAAGAAATGACCCCGACCATGACCCACCAGCCCGTTAAACTTAAACAACAGTCCCTTAATCAGATCAGACTCGTATGCCCGTCTCTTCAGGAATATGACGCTATCGCACTTCAGAGGAGGAAGAAAAAATGATTGATACTGTGACGAACAAATTCAAATCCCTTCGCCTCAAGCATTGCGCCGATAATATCGAAGAAATTATCCGACGGGCAGAAGACCGCAACCTTTCCTGCCTGCAAGCAGTCGACCAACTGCTTGATGTGGAAATCGAGGCCAGGGAACAGAACCGAATTATTCTGCGATTCAGGCAATCAAAATTAACCGAAAAAGCGACCATTGATCAGTTTGATTTTGCCTTCCACAACTCGAGGCAGAAACAAAAGAATGTCATTCTAAACCTTATGGATCTGGACTTTGTTCAACAGAAAAAGGACATCATCTTGATCGGCAATCCTGGAGTAGGGAAAAGCTTCATTGCCAAATGCTTGGCCTATGCGGCCACTCAAGCTGGCATCAAAACGCTTCACACCTCCGCAATGGATATGCTCAATCATTTGATAGCTGCCGAGGCAGACCATTCTCTGCTGAAGAAACTTCAGTATTACCAATCTCCGGATCTGCTTGTTTGTGACGAAATCGGGTATCTTCCGCTTGGGCGCCAGGGCTCAAACCTCTTCTTCCAGGTAATCAGCGCACGGCACGAGAAAAAGTCGACCATTATAACGACCAACTTGCCGTTTGCCGAATGGGGGAATATCTTTGACGGTACAACTGTCGCCACCGCGATCGCCGACCGACTCGTTTACAACTCGGAGATCCTTATATTGGAGGGGAAAAGCTATCGAAAGAGAGGATAATATTTTTTCTGAAATTACACCGAAAAAAGGAGGGCCGTTCGTCTACTGATTGGCCTGATGCGCACAGGTATGTCCAATGAACCGAGTGGCCGATTTTTTATCGCTGATTTTGGTTGGTTTTTTGGCCGCTGGTTACA
>JAHJJF010000117.1 GCA_018823135.1 Pseudomonadota bacterium | reverse complement strand
TTTGCTCTCAACTAAAACTATAATTTAACCTGTTACAATAAACTCGAGACAGGATAGCGTTTAATAATGGAGCGGGAAACGAGACTCGAACTCGCAACCCTCAGCTTGGAAGGCTGATGCTCTACCAATTGAGCTATTCCCGCTTCTACCCTGAAAATCGTTTAAGAGCACCACTAACACTGTATTAAGAGTGTTAAGACTTCTGCCCACTTAGTAAAGCAATGGTGGAGGGGGGAGGATTTGAACCTCCGAAGGCGTCGCCGACAGATTTACAGTCTGTTCCCTTTGACCGCTCGGGAACCCCTCCGAAATTTTCCTAAAAGACCATATCGGCCCTTCTAAAAATATATCAGCCGACCATGATAATCTGAATCATAATCAGCCGTTACACAATTAATGTATAGCACTTTTTGGAGCTGGCGATGGGACTTGAACCCGCAACCTGCTGATTACAAATCAGCTGCTCTACCAAATTGAGCTACGCCAGCGGACAGGACAACTTAATATCTTCGCTAATAAACATCAACCTTTTTTTTAAAGGTAATAAAGATTCAGTGGGGAGGGATTATCCCCACTGAATCTTTTATGTTTCGCAAATATTATTAAGTCAGGTGATCCCGGGTTCGTTTTGCTTCCTTTCTACTTCACAAAACCGCTTTCACGGTATCGCTCAAAGGCCATTGCAACAGTACGATAAATCATATGTGCGAATTTTGTATACGGCATATAGAAAAAAAGCATAAAAATTGAAACAAGATGCAGGTAATAAAAGAGATACGCTAAAACCGGGATGCCGATCAATCGTGTGATCTCAGCAACGAGACCGGTTATGCCAACCGCCATTATTTCCCCGATAAGAAACCAGTCATAGAAGGTAGGTGTAACTCCCTGCTCTTCTTCCATCTTAGAACGATTTGCCCAAAGGATACCAACACCGACAATCATTGCAATAGCACTGACATTGGCAAGTATTTTCACCGGGTTCATCTGGGAAATAGGCCCATGCAGACCATGCACCCAATATCCAATGATATCTTTAACAATGAAAGCATAATTGGTAACAATGAACAAACCGATAAAAGCAAGCATCAGAGGAAGATGCCCCTGAACCCTGTTCTGATTGGTTCCACACTCGTTAAACCGTTTATGTTGAATGGTCTCAACAATTGATGGCCATAAAAAATCGACTACAAATTGTTTTGCGGAAGGCCTGAATGCATCATTGCCGCCGGCATTGGCAACCATCTGTTTCCACATGGAAGCGGCGCCTTTATATGCTGCAAATAAAGCAAAACCAGCTACGGGAAGAAATATCATATCGATAAGGGTAACATTCTTGGTTAAAAGGCCGCCCAATGACATGCCTTCACCAAAAAAATGACCAAATCCAGCCTCACCGAGAACTTCTTTTGTCGGCAGATGCATACCACCCGACAAAAACCAGATCACCGCGATCAATATTGCGGGAATTCCTATCATAATCGGCAGATTTTTCCCAGAGCTGCACAGTTTTGCCAACCCTTGAGGAAAACCATTGCTCATATAAGCATAAGCTCGGATGGCACCGAGGACATCGCCCGGTTTTGCACCACGTGGACAATAAGCTGTGCAGTCTCCACACTGGTGGCATAACATGACATCAGGATCAGCCACAAGCTTGTCCTTCAATCCCCATTGAGCCCAGATCATCTCTTTTCTTGGAAAAGGATTTTCATCTGATGCCAAAGGGCACACAACAGAACAGGTTGCACACTGAAAACATTTTTTCAGTGATTCACCACCAGCGCTTTTCATATACCTGATGAAATTTAAATCAGGCTCTATCCTTATTCCGTCAGCCATCGTAAGCCTCCCTCCTATACTTCGTTATTTGCCAGATCTAACTGGAAATCTAATAATATTGTATATAATTTAAAAAATTGGCAGTTATAACCAATTTTTCAACGGACCTTCTCGGTCCGTTGAAAAATTTTAGTAGATTTCAGGGTTAGAAGCCCTTGAATGGATTCGGTCCAAGCGCAATAATTTCATCGACGAACTCTTTGATAATCTCAGGCACCCGATGATATTCATTAATGGCAACATCACGAGCCGTAACACGTTCCGGCTCAAGGCCCAAACTTTTCAAGGTCTCGCCAATATTATCCATACGCTTGTTGGCGATTTCACTGCCCTTTACAAAATGACACTGATAATCATCACCGAATTTACATCCGAGAAGGAGAGCGCCGTCCATACCTGAAGACAGGGCATCTTTAATCCAGACCATGTTTACCGATCCAAGGCAGCGTACCGGAATAAAACGAACCAGATTATTAATTCCAAGCCGCCTCATTCCTGCCATATCAATTGCCGGATATGCATCGTTTTCACAGACCAGAACAAGGAAACGCAGCTTATCCTCATCATCGTCCGGAACCTCAACTGATTTAATCATGGAGCCGATCATATCGACATTGTAATTCTTAAAGCCGATGATTCTTTCAGGACAAGCGCCCATGCATGTTCCGCATCGACGGCATCTGGTGGGATTCGGTTGCGGTGTACCTTTTTCATCATCGTCCAGAGCGCCGAAAGGACACTCTTCAGTACAACGCTTACACTGAGTGCACCGCTGAAAAAAGAATTCAGGAAATGAGCCATCACCGGATCGAGGGTGAACAGCAACACCGCGATCGGCTGATTCAATACACTGGATGGCTTTTAATGCCGCACCGGTTGCATCGTCAATGGTCTCTTCCATGGTTGCTGCCTTGCGGACACCACCACAGGGATAGACACCGGTTCTTCTTGATTCATAGGGGAAGCAGACGAAATTCGAATCTGCATATCCGTCAAACAATTCAAGATCAAGAAAGGCCGGACCTTGCCGGTAAGAAAGATTGATGGTAGGAGCATCATGGGTGGTGGGCACCATACCTGCTGCAAGAACAACCATGTCAACCTGAATATTGATATCTTGATTCAACAGGGTATTCTTAGCGGAAACCAATAACGTTCCATCGCCATTATCCTCAACCCCTGTAACTGACGCCTTGGTGAGGAAAATCCCATCTGCATTCTGCGCAGATTTATAAAACAGCTCCATATGACCGGGAGTTCTCATGTGCTGGTATAGGATATAAGCCTTGCCATCAGGATTATCGGCGCAGACATATTGTGCCTGTTTTAAAGCAACCATGCTGGTTACGGAGTTACAAAATGGAAAATCCTTATCGTGCTCTTCACCGCCGGGGCTCTGAATAAAAGCAACGCGAGCCGGAACCTTACCATCTTTTGCCATTTTTTCGAACTGCGCATTGGTTACGACCTTGTCAATTTTACCATATCCAAGATGCTCAAACTCCGAGACATCGGCTGGATTCCATCCGGTTGCCAAAACAACAGCGCCGTACTTTTCTGCAGCAGGATTGGCCTCCATATAATTTTTCAAACCGGTGTTGGGGTTTTCCATTTCACCCTTGTCGATTTTATCCTGTTCATCGGCAGTCACTTTAGCCGGTGCATCCCATTCACTTTTCGTCCCAGCAGCTTTAAGGGTTACTGAATAGTTTCCTGGGGCTCCGGCAATACGGGCCACTTCATTTGCTGTTTTTACGGCTATTTTGGAATCAGCCTCAACCGCGCTAATCAGATCCTGGATCGAAGGATTTTCAAGGTTGGTCCATGGAGCTTTTGAAGGAAACTGCATGCGCCAATTGGCGGCCTTTCCGCCAAGAGAAGCTGCCTTCTCAACAAGCATTACCTCGTATCCGGCAGCAGCGGCTTCTTTTGCTGCGGTAAGCCCTGCAACACCACCACCCATGACGAGGATTCTTTTGTTGATCGTTTCAAGCTTATAGGGTTCGGGCAATTCGGTTTTTTTAGCCTGCGTGCAACCCATGCGCATATAGTCGGAAGCTAATTCCTGAGTGTATTCCGCATTGGGTTCTTCACCCTGGCACCAAACTGCCTGCTCACGAAGATTGGCGCGAACCGTGATCTTGTCACCGCCGAAATTGAATTCATCCTGCATAACTCTGGGCGAGCAGGCACCGATAACCACGGTATTGACACCGTCGCTGTTAATGTCATTTTCGATTAAAGCACGTCCGTCGGCGCTGCATAATGCCGCATGGGTCTTACAGCCCATGCTCATTTCACCGCTGACAACTCCGGAAAGGGCCTCAATATCCAAGGCATCACCGATGCCACATCCTGTGCATATATAGGCACTGTATTTTTTATTCATTGACTTACCTCCTTGACGCTTGAATGGCTTTGAGAGCTGCCGCGGTTGAATTCTGGGCGCTGGTTACGACGTCCGCAGCTTTCTTTGCTACACCGGCGGAAAACATTCCTTTTCCATCAGAAATAATGAAACCGCTGGAGTCCATTTCAAGTCCCAAGGCTGCGCCCTGACCTTTGAACGCTGGTTCCATACCGGTAGCCAGTACAGCCATATCAACTTTCTGCTTAATTTTTTCGCCTGTAACTGCATTTTCGGCAACAACGGTAACACCGCCATCAGCCTCAGGGATGATATCAGCAACTTTACCCTTGATAAACTGGACATTTTTGTCAGCTGAGAGTTTCTCACGGAATTTTTCATATTTCCCTGGCGAACGAAGGTCAATATAGAAAACATATACTTTCGCGTCGGGGTAGATTTCACGAATATAGTTAATTTGCTTGAGGCTGGCCATGCAGCAGATATAAGAACAATACTCAAGATGATTTTCATCTCTTGAACCCGCACATTGAACAAATGCAAAACTCTCCGGCTCCTTGTTATCACCCGGGCGCAGGATCTTGCCGCCGGTGGGGCCGTTGGGTGAAGCGAGACGTTCCATCATCATATTCGTGATAATCGCGTCGCTGTCTTTAAATTTAAGGTTATCCATTTTTGTCGGATCATAAGGATTCCAGCCAGTTGCCCAGATGATTGAACTTACATCAAGTGAGAAGGTGTTGGCCTTCATATCAAGTTCAACGGCATCGTATTTACAGGCTTCCTTGCATTTTCCGCAATTATTGCAGGCATCCATGTCAATGACATATTTCATCGGAAATGACATATCATGAGGCTTATAAATCGCTTTTGTTTTGTCCATGTTGAAATTAAACGCATTATCACGCTCTTCAGGGCATGCGTCAACACAGGCATTACATGCGGTGCAATTATTATTCACAAAACGAGGTTTTGATTCCAATTCAACCTGATATTTGCCAGGAGAGCCGGATACACTTTTCACCTCGGTCATGGTATACATTCTGATCCTGCGGTTATTCTTTATTCTCTTGAAATTAATTTCAAGGCCACAGGTGGGGGGGCACATCTTTGGAAAATATTTATTAAGCTGTGCAACCCTGCCGCCCATGTAAGAATTTTTTTCGATCAGAAAAACATCATTTCCGACCTCGGCGGCTTCCAGGGCAGCCGTCAATCCGCTAATGCCTCCACCAACGACCAGTACTGCACCCCCTGCGGGTGCGCTGCGCTCGTCTGTCATGCCATTCCTCCATAAAATTTATTAAATTGTAATATGGTTGGTTTGTTTGATTCAATCCGCTCTTGATTTGGAGTTTACCCAGTTACTCTATTTGAGCTTCCAAAGCAACCAAAAATATCCATCGTCTCTCTGGTTCAAGATAGAAATCTGTTGAATCAATGTCTTCAGGCTTATTCTCGCTCGGAGTCGGGCTTAAGACGTATTGCTCTTCTCCCTCACCTTGCGTTACTGAAAAAACATAAAACAGACTCAATCAACCAAGCCACCCAGCTTATTACAGAAAAATCTCCAGGCACCAGTTTGGTGCCTGGAGATTCGATCTAACTGACTGAATCAACTACGAGATTATAACCAAGGGGTTGTCTCGACAATGTTGATACACTCAACTTTCTCGCATTTCCATTCCTGAGTTTTAGGATTGAAAGTAGAGTTTACAAAGCATTTCCAGTTCTCGTCATCACAGGTCGGATAATCTGATCTGTAGTAGAATCCTGGGTAGCGGCTTTCTTTACGGAACTCGATGTGACGGATATGGGTCTCAACACACCAGATGCGGTGGTAGTTTTCCCATGCTCTCATCAGTTCGTGCAAATCGCCGGCAGCCATTTTCGCTGCATCTTCACGCATCATCTTAAGAAGATCAAGACAGATGTTAAGAAGTTTGCCGGAAGTCATATAATAGGTAGCAACGCCGCCGCCGTACTCGTCAGTGGCTTTCATGAGGCGCATCATCAGACCGGCAGGTTTGCAATATTCAGGATTGACATCCTGAGCGGTGGTTTTGCCAGCATGCTCATGATACAATTTGACCGGTGCATAAATCTCGTCAGCAAGCTGTTGAGCGGTCTGAGCCAATTCAGGTTTGAAAGCAGCATGATCACGGCAGTATTTAACCATCTGCTTGGCACAAATTCGACCTTCAGCGTGAGAACCGGAGGAGAATTTATGACCGGAAGCGCCAACACCGTCACCTGCTGTAAACAGACCGTTAACGGTTGTCATTCTGTTGTAGCCCCATCTATAAGCTGCAGGGACCCAATCTTCTTCAGGACCGGAGGTCCAGATACCACAGCAGCCGGAATGTGATCCAAGCATGTACGGTTCGGTTGGCATGATCTCGGAACCAATTTTTTCCGGCTCGATGTTCGCACCGGCCCAAAGACCAGCCTGACCAACTGACATATCAAGGAAATCTTCCCAAGCTTCGGACTCGAGATGCTTCCAGAACTTCTGAACTGACTTCTCATCCAATCCGGTGGCGCGTTTTGCATCGATGAAGGCATTCAAGGCAACATCAGTAGCCATATAGATCGGACCGCGTCCAGCTTTCAGCTCGTTGAGCATCAAATGGTTACGCAGACAGGTCGGGGTAACCGGAGAGGCGCCGTAAGGCATAAATTTCTCAAGTTCGTCTTTTACTTTATCGCTGTTTGCATAGAACTCACCAAGACCGTTCTGAACTTTGGCTTTGAAGAGAAGGAACCATGCGCCAACAGGACCATAACCGTCTTTGAAACGGGCAGGGGTAAAGCGGTTTTCCATCATGGTCAGTGTAGCACCGACCTGGGCACACATGGTGTATGTGGAACCAGCGTTCCATACCGGGTACCATGCACGACCTTTACCTTCACCGGTTGAACGGGGACGGAAAATATTAACCGCACCACCGCAGGCAACCATTGCGGTTTTGCATCTGAAGACGTGAACTTTATTTTCACGGGTTGAGAAACCAACCGCACCAGCGATCTGATTCTCTACATTCTTATCAAGAAGCATTTTCACGATGAAAATTCTTTCCAAGCAGTTTTGTTCGCCAAGAGCAGCTTTTGCAGGCTCGGCAACGATACACTTGTAGGATTCACCGTTGATCATGATCTGCCATTTACCGGTACGAACAGGCGTTCCGCCTTCGCGCAGGGTTTTAGCAGGTTTAGCACCGTCCAGGTTGCTTCCGTCTTCAGCGATTTTCCAGATGGGCAGACCCCATTCTTCAAAAAGCTTTACAGACTCGTCAACATGACGGCCAAGATCGTAAATAAGGTCTTCACGGACAACGCCCATGAGGTCGTTTCTAACCATTTTCACGTAATTTTCAATCGGGTTTGAGCCGATATATGTATTAATAGCGGAAAGACCCTGAGCAACAGCACCGGAACGCTCCATGGAAGCTTTGTCAACCAGGAGAATCTTAAGATCATCTGATGCCCATTTTTTTATCTCAAATGCTGTACCGCAAGCAGCCATTCCGCCGCCAACGATAAGAACGTCACAATCATGCTCGACAATTGCAGGATTGGTTACGGCGGGCAGTTCGCCCAACGGCTTATTTGGTAACGCCATATTCAATTCCTCCTTAAATTTAGGAATAAATTAAAAAACTAAACAATTTTAGTTCTGTACCTTCTGCTGGTTATTTTTTAGGGGTAGGCAGATCGCCTTCAAGGAGCAGTTTCTCATCGTCGAGACTTCCACCCTTCTTTCCTAAATAAGCATTGGCAGCGCCCTCAGCCGTTGTCCGGATGGGGAACTTGAAACGTTTCATGTTACCGTTACGGAATTTAACGGTCCACATGATGGAGTCGGAACTCCTCATCGGATGCACCTGACCGCCCATGGGTACAAAGTCATTATAACCACGAACAGCAATCGCGCCCTGCGGGCAGATTTTCACACAGGAATAGCATTCCCAGCATGCATCAGGCTCTTGGTTGTATGCCTTCATCGCCTCAACATTCAAGACCATCAGGTCATTGGGGCAGATGTACATGCAGGCAGTTTTATCGCCGCCTTTACAACCGTCACATTTTGCAGTTTCTACATAGCTTGGCATTTACATACCTCCTCGCTTAAATTGAACTTTCCGGTTTCACATAATGCGAAACCCGCTCTTACCTAAATATATTCTGGCAATTAAATTTGTTTTTCTGTGTTAGAAATTGAAAAAATAACAATATTTCAACAACTCCTTTCGCAAAAAAACAGGATTTCAACTACCTTAAAAACCTTAAACTTGAAAAGAACGCAAACCGTTACAACGACATAACTCCCTGATAAAACGAAAATTTTACAATAAAAACAAGGGGTTTAGTTGTCCTTACCGCACAAAAATGAGGCCTCACTCATTTTCCAATGAATCGATTGTATAATTTTTCAAATACTAATTGTCAAGAAAAAACATCGGGTAAAAATATTAGCTCATCCAAAAGACTTTCACATCTTACTTTGACCTTGGAAAGAGCGACTGATACATTGTGACACCCTCTATCATCTTCAACTCCTACAAAGCCCTCTCTTTTTAGTCCTTTGCGATTGAATTCCTACGGGTCATAAACGCCCAATTGATACTTCAAGTAATTCATCAAAAATTGCATACTCATTTCGCTTTGCATGATCCTTCTGGAATTATTTCGAGAGAACTTTTTCACAACATTTATGATCAATCAATAATGTCCGGTATCAGCTTCACTTGACGATTAAATACAAATGAAATTGACAACAGCTCTGGTGGTGGTTAAGGTGTCTGACTGCAAAATCGTCTGAAAAATTATGTCAGACAATTTGGTGTTTACGATTTCAATTATCCAGCTTGTAGCCTGCTGAACGAGATTCCGATAATAATGAATTCGACCCCATTATTTGCTATTTTCTTGATTAACTCATCAGGATTATAAATCTTTTTTTGGTTTTTTTACCCACTTCGCAAGTTCAAGCAATAAATTATTTTTCGAGGTAACAGTACTATGAGCGACTCAAAAACTTCTCCTAATACATCTACTGCCAAAAACCTTTTTGGTTATGAAAAAAACCCCAGCAATATACTTCCCAAAAAATACACCCTGGACAGTAAAATCAAATTCCGCTGTTATCCCGGCATATCTTGCTTTACCGCCTGCTGCGGCAATATTAAGATTATCCTCACACCTTTCGACATCCTTCGTATCCGGAGAGAAATCAATTTAAGCGCTCAAGAATTTCTGCTGCGCTTTACCCGTCCGGTTCACCTTGAAAAAACTGATCTTCCCGGCGTCGAATTGAATCTTGATGAAGACGGTCGCTGCCCTTTCGTCACACCGGAAGGATGCACCATTTATTCGGTTCGCCCTACAACCTGCCGTTATTACCCGGTAGGAATGGCAAATTTCCATGAGGGTAAAAAAGAAAATCAGACTGCCGAAGAATTTTATTTCCTGGTCAAGGAACCTCATTGCAAAGGGCATGAAGAGGAAAAAGAATGGACCATCCGCGAATGGCGTAAAGATCAAGGTGTGGACATTTCCGATGAAATGAACAAAGACTGGATGGAAATCATTATGCGCCGTAAATCCTTTGGATTACAGGCCACAATGAGTGAGGAAGGTAAAAAAATATTTTTCATGGTCAGCACTGACCTTGACAGATTCAGAGACCTTATTTTTAACAGTTCATTTTTAGACACCTATGAAGTTGATCAGGCAACCCTTGATCAGATCAAGAAAGACGACAAAGCCCTGCTGAAATTTTCCTATCGCTTTTTGAATTCAACGCTATTCGGTGCTCAGGACCTTAAAATCAAAGAGGAAAAAATCAAGGCTAAATCGGAAGAAATCAAAATACATCAGTCCACCGCTGAGAAACGGGCAGAGGAAACCTACAAAGAACTCAAGGCGGAAAGAGATAAAATGATCCAGGAACAGAATAAATCCAAAGAGAAAAAATAGTCGGTATCATACCTGCATTAAATTGCATTGAAGCCCTCCGAGGCAGGAAAGAAAATAATCCCTGCCTCGGGGAATTTACTCGTGGCTAAGGTTTTTTTCAGTTATCAATGCATACACCGCATTTTCTACATTTTTCCGTATCGCAGCTCTTGGTTGATTTGCCCGCTAGAGCCCGTTGATACTCTTTCCAGAGATATTCGCGACTGATACCGTGATCCAGCAGATCCCATGGAAAAATCTCGTCTTTCCCGCGTATTCTGGTGGCATACATTTCTGGCATTAATCCCTCTTGTTTGAATATCTGCTTCCAGTTGCCTTTTCCTCCATACGAAAGAAGTCCCTGTCCAATCCTGCGGTCGCCCCTGGCAAGCATGGCTTGCAACAATGCATGACCGGGTTGATCCGCCTTCAGGCTGATATTCGCTTCCCCGGCAAAACTCTTTTTCAAAAATTTCAGCTTCGTCTTTAAACTGGCAACCTCTTCAAAGGGATGATACTGAAAAGGGGTCCAGGCCTTTGGAACAAAACAATTCACACTCAAGATCAGACTTAAAAGCTTTCCCCTGGACCTGCCGACCTTCAGTATTTCCTTTTTGATTTTGTGAACCAGCAGTACAAGTTCTTCCAGATCTTCCTGTTCTTCGGTTGGCAGTCCGATCATAAAATACAATTTCAGATTTTGTATGCCGGCGCCGGCCAGCAACTCCGCAGCTGAAAGCAGATCGTCCTCATCCAGTCCCTTATTAATCACTTGCCGTAAACGCTGGGAACCGCCATCCGGTGCAATGGCCGCACTTTTCAGGCCACTCTTCTTTAACACCTCTATAAGTTCCGGACTTATCCGGTCTGCGCGTAAGGATGAAAATGATAAAGAACATTCTTCCTTAAGGAGATAACGGGAGATGATCTGCAGATCTTCGGTTGAGGTCATTTCCATCCCCAGCAGCCCGACGCGGTCAATGTGCGCAGGCCGCTGCTTCAGAGCTTTAAGAACGGCATCACTCTTCCATAAACGCGGAGGACGGTATACAAATCCAGCTGCGCAAAACCTGCATCCTCTGCTGCAGCCGCGACCTAATTCGCTCAAAAACAGATCGGAAAACTCCGCATCAGGGGTCAGAATAGTTGAACATCCCACCTGGTCCGCGCCGGTATGCACCACGGTTTTTATTCTTGCCGGCAATGATTTTAAGGGCTTTACCGATTCAATGGTCAAATCTGCACCATACGCTACATTGTAAAACCCCGGGACATAACACCCTTGATGTTCCAAACTCAGTTCCCAGAGGAGAGACTCCCGGTCTTTAGCACTTGTTCCATTTACAAGCACTTCCAGGATACCCGGTAGTACAGGTTCTGCCTCACCCAGGATAAACAGGTCAAAAAATAGGGCTAAAGGTTCCGGATTGATAAAGGTCGCAACACCGCCGCCGATGATCAAAGGATTTCCTGGTTCGAGAAATGATGCCTTGCTTCGGTCTTCTGCCAGAGGAACAAGCCCTGCCAACTGAAAAATCCTCACAATGCCTGGAAAGTCGTTTTCAAAACTTACCGAGCAGAAAATAAAAGGAAAATCGGCGAGCAATCGTCCGGACTCAATTGATTTTGGCATATCGCCATCGATATCCGGCAAAAAAAACCGTTCACAGACAATTTCCGGATGACGGTTAATCATGGCATAGACCAGCTGGAAGCCAAGATTCGACATGCCAATCCTATATAAATTAGGAAAGAGCAACGCCACGGGTACGCTGCCTTTCCATTTTTTCTTGGTGCTGCCGTATTCGCGGGAGAAATAATCTTGTTTATACATTTCTTTCTGCTTTCATGGCACATCGTAGCTTTTTAATTAAACAACTATACTTTGACACCAGAATTGGCGACCCATCATTAGGATGACCGAATCAATAAATTTGTAAACAAAAAAGCCTGTTTCCGGAGAGAAACAGGCTCAGCTAATTAAGAAACAATATTAAGAATCATCCAACAAGTTGCTTCTCTCTGCGTTTACTTAAAGTCTGTCAGAATCCTTGCAACCTTGATTATGACAGAAATCGTGTATCTAAATTAATCAAATTTATCAGGCCCGGACGATAACCGCGAGATACTAGAAGATATGATCAATTATGATGAAACAGTAAAAAGACTGATTTCATCGAGTTATTGCCTCGTCACTTGTGGATTTTATATAGTAGAACATGTGCTACTGTGCCTGTTTGCGAAACTATCAATTTTCATTGCGACGCAAAAAGGTCGGCCGGTCAAGCTTCTCTTCATCAAAAATACTCTTCGGAAACGGACTTCGCGACTTGTTCGCCGAGCCGTGTGACAGCAAATCTCCAGAACCATCCTTGTCGCTGAACGGCAAGGTCTGCGCAATGGTTTCGCGCCGCTGCGCAAACTTGCGGATTTTCCCGGGAAGAGGTTCAGCAAATTCCGATTGCCGGATTCCCGTGGCGATAACCGTAACCCTCAGGGCCTCACCCAAATTAGGATCAAAAACTACACCCATGATAATATTGGCGTCCTCATGGACTTCTTCATAGATACGGGTCGTAGCCTCCGTGACTTCAGCCATGGTAAGGGAATCCTCGCGGGCGGAAATATTTACAAGCACTCCTCTGGCGCCGTCAATACTGATATCCTGCAGAAGTGGGCTTGCTATTGCCATATTGACCGCATCGGCGGCTCGATTCTCGCCTATGCCCTGACCGGCACCCATGAGTGCGGGGCCCATCTCATTCATAATCGCCCTGACATCGGCAAAATCCGGATTTATATA
>JAHJJF010000116.1 GCA_018823135.1 Pseudomonadota bacterium | reverse complement strand
GGCATAATTTATGACGTTGGTCAACCTGCCTGCCAGATCATATGCATAGGTGGTGTACACACCATTTCCCAGGTCCTTCCGGCTCAATCTCTGCATGGTATCATAGCTGTAATGAACCAATTCACCTATTCCTTCTTCCACAATGCTTTCAATGTTCCCGTCAAGGTTATAGGTGTAATTCAGTTGATAGCCCGTCTGATCGACAACAGATGTGCGACGCCCGGCACTGTCATAACCGTATTCCAGGAAACGGTTGCCTGGGTAAGAGATGCGTTGCAGCAGATTATTGGAATAATAGGTCATGGTGGTGGTGCCGGTCTGGTCAACTACTGAAACAATATTGCCAACCACATCATAGGCATATTCAACAAAAGTCAAATCGGCATAGTCTTTACGCAGCAGCCTGCCGCTGTTGTCATAGGTGTAATTAATCGGGGTGCCGCGACGATTGATACTCTGGCTGATATTGCCGAGGGCATCTGCAGTGTAGTTCTCAGAGGTGGTGTCGGGGGAGATAATGCTTTCCGGATTCCCCGTTGAATCGTAGTTATACAAGGTTGTATTGCTTTCCGGATCCTTCAAGGAAGTCAGGCGATTATAACTTCCGTAAGTATAGTTTATAGCCTGCTGTAACTGATCCTTCGACTGCACAACATTGCCCTTGGTATCATATTTGAGTGTAACTGCCGAACCGTCCGGCAGGAAGCCTGCGGTCATCTGGTGATTGTTGTTGAACTCAAAACTTGTCGTGTGCATCAATGGATCTTGATATTTAAAAAATTGGCCCTCAGCATCATAAAACTGCTCGCGTACACTTTGGTCTGCCTGGGCGCTTATTATGACCGCGCCGATGTCATAATCGATGAATACCGGCGGATTGGAATTCTGGCTCATTGCGCTCAGTCTGCCGTTTGCGTCGTAGACAATATTCCCCTGTGTGCCATCAGGGGAGAAGACTGTTGCCATAGCATGCGCCGAAGCCCCTTCCTGATGATAGGTGTACTCGGTTGAACGACCCAAAACATCGGTGACCAGGGCCAGGTATTCAGAGTCGTATGCATAGGTGACGGAGAGA
Source organism: Pseudomonadota bacterium (assembly GCA_018823135.1). Classification (NCBI taxonomy): domain Bacteria; kingdom Pseudomonadati; phylum Pseudomonadota; species Pseudomonadota bacterium. The sequence continues at coordinate 25,994 of JAHJJF010000116.1, read as the reverse complement.
CCGCCCGTCTGATCAGTTACGGAGGTAATATGATTGGCCCCGCCATAGCCGAATGTTAAAAACTGGCCGGAACTATGCACAAGGCGACTCAGCAAACCGCTGCCGGTATACTCGGCGGTGATCCGGTTGCCATTAAGATCTTCCAGGTAATCAAATTTTCCGTCAACCCTGAATTTTTCTATAAAACCGTTCGGGTGAGTCAGGGTAAAAATACCGGCCGATTTGCTGAGTTTTGTATAATCGCCTGCAGGAGAAAAATACCCGCCTCGAATATCGAGCCCATACCTACTCAGATTATTCATCCGGCTGATAATCACATTCCCGTCCGATTCCTCTATTGCCGATATCTGCCACGAGTGGGTCCAGCCCTGGCCCATCACCCCTGTCTTGTGACGATTATTTATTGAAGAGGAAAAGTACCTGCCAAAAGTCAAGGGCAGTCCCGGCGCTGATACAAACATGTCCGTTTGACCGGCAAGAAATGGAACCGGGTTGTGGCCCATGGCCTGCAGCAATTCGAATTGAAATAATTTATTGGTGTCGCGGACATGCTGGTTGCCATGCCTGTAAAGATAGTCCGCATTTTCTGAGAGCATTTTAATATAATCGCCCCAGGTTGGACCAACATTGTTGGCGAGATTGGCAATTATGATATCCCATGCCTCCTGCTTGATGCTTTCCGGCTTTAATTCAACCTTTGCAGCATCCCAATCGTAGGGTGTGGTCTCATCGGCCGAGACAATCCTGAGCTCAAATTCAACCTGATTGTCAGATTTATCCAAAGGCTGCCCGAGACCTGAAAAATAGACCGGTATACGCCCTGTCTCTCCAGGTTGAAGTATGCCTGGAGAATCATCACCACCATCAGCCAAAAATTGTATTGTACTACCATTCCCGGCCAACATTGAGGCAGACCAATAATTATAAAGCACTTTTGAAGAATCAAGGGTGAGAATAGGTTTGTCAGAACCATCGGGGTCGGAGCTCATAAGAATCAGCATTGGGGACGGCATTGCAACATTCCCGGTGTTTTTATAATCCACATAGATAGTGGCTGTGGCGTGTCTGCCGAACGCCCCGGGTAAGACAAGATAGGTTTCCAGATTCGCCTTCTGGGTTTCAATAACCTCAAAACCATTTATTAAGGATTTGTCTCCGCCTTGACTTACGACCTTTACATCATGGCGGCCAATCGGAACATCAGTAAGATCAAAGTATGTCGTGATTTGGTAAAGGGAATCCACCTCGACTGATTGCGGATAGTATTCGGTTCCGTCATCTGCAACAAGCGAAACACCTGTTGAGGCGTCAAAACCGGCGCCTGTGATGGTTAATCGGGCATTTTGGGTGTTGCCGTAATAATTTGGCATTACCTCGAAAATGCCTAGCGAAATTGAACTGGCAGTAAGACTATACTCCCCTGAAGCGGCAAGACCCTTCGTCAGGATATAGCATGTTTCAGCCTGATCTGTTGAGAAAACAATTTCCTTGTCCGCGCTGCTCGCTCCCTCAGAACGAAAATCATAGCTGTCTATGGTTGGAATTGCGCCGCATTTAATATACAGCTCGTTATCTCCAAGATCATCTGAGTCATCAAGAAATAACTGAAAATAACCACCCATTAAAAGCTCCAGCTTATAGTAATGACTTTCAGCAGGAGCAATAAAGCTGGCAAAAGACGGAATATTAAATTCGAGAGTGGCCACATTTAATATAGGCATGAGATATAACCCGGCTTGAGATGCTTCATAGCCAGAGATATCACCAATTGAATATGGATTAGTCCCAACTGCAACCGCAGCAACTTCATTACCATTGGCAGGATCTATTTTTCTCAGGTAATCATTTCCAATATCCACAATCCATATAAACCCATTCAGATAGGTCAGGCCTGACACAGAGCCTTGTCCTCCAATCCAGTTAGCGGCGGAATACGTTGTATAGGCACCATCGGACGTATCGAATTTTATAAGTGGATCAGGGGAGTTTGAAGCCCATAAAAATCCCATCGGATCAATGACTAACTCTTCTGTTCTTCCGATATATCTATAATATGATCTTTGACCGGTGGGAGTAATTTTTATAATACTTTGCTGACCAGCAATCCTTATCCCAGAAACCCAGCCGTTGCCTGCGCTATCAATCGCTACACCAGGCCCAAGATATCCATATGTCGTTGGGCTATGGTTATAACTTCCTGTCACAGTAAAAGTATTGAGATCCACGATCATAACACCTGTGCCCATACTCCATGAGTAATTATAGGGAATATAGGCGATGTTATTACTGTTTACTCCAATCCCGATATCTATTGATGAAACAGGACGCAAGGTCAGTTCATTCACCGTTGTGAGTGTTCTCGGATCAATCCGATAGAGGTAAGCGGTATTAGTGGGAGTGTAACCTATGGTATTGACCGTTACAATTGCGTATAAATATCCGTCAGCGCCAAGCGAAAGCGCAAGGGGGTGCCTATCCAGAGCTATAGTGGCACATACACTATCAGTGTCTTTCTCGATTATGAATATTGACTTTGAGTGCAGGTTGGCAACAAACACATGGGATTGTGCAACAGCAACCGCGTAGGGATATGACCCCACAGGTATTGTGGCGGCAACCGAGTCGGTGGTTGTATCAACTTTCGAAACCGTATTCGAACCTGAATTTGCGATCCATATATAGTTATCAGCGGCATCAACCTCAGGAGTGATAACTGCCGTAAACAGCATACAGACAAGAAATGCAAAGATCCGCGACAAACTCTTTATTTGAGGGGGACATACAAAACCGGCAAGAGCGCTATTTATTTTTTTCCCAATATTTTTCATGGTTGTTTTCCTGGTCTTTCATTTTAAAGAAATTAATAACCCATCAATTTTATTTAATGAATATCCCTGACGATTCCTCAAATCACGGTTAGTCGTTTTTATATTTCCATTCTTTGCTTTTAATTGATTTCCAGCCACTGGATATTTCATTGGAGCCTGGATATCCAACCTCGCCTAATGAAATCCCCAGCTTCAGGTACGTGGGTCGATCTAAACCTGTTAAGTCAATTGCTTCGAAACTCGCAGTAAGGTCAAATTTACCAACCGAATTTGTGTAATAATCCGCTATGGGTATAGCCGTATCCACTAAATCCGGGCGGCTTATTATGATTGTCATTTCAGGAGTCAAGGCAAATGGCAAGTCAACTTCAATTTCACCGTCTGCATCGTCGGCATCCACCTCCAGCGTTTCAGGTGCCGTAACAACAACATTGTCAGTGTCAACCTGGATTGAGACAGCGCCAATTTGAATTGAAAATGCTCCTGACAATCCATTTCTTTCAATCTCTAAACTTGTACTGTCCTGACCAATATGGTTGGCCTTCAAATGAAGCAGGCCTTTGTAGTCAAAACTTGCCCCTTTCCAATCAATTTTAAATTTCGTAATACTGCCGACACCATCTTTGTATTCCCACTTCGTGTTTTCCGATCCTTTTATTGTGAAGACCACGGTTTCGGCAACCACTTGCCCAAGATCCGCCAGACCAATGAAGACTGCACCTTGAGGAACAACATCGTAAAGCGGCACTTCCAAAGGCAAAACAATCTCGCCCTTATACTTTATCTCACCATCGTCCCACTCAACTTCGGCTTTTGTTATTGAAATAATAGTTTCTGGAATACATTGCGCTGAGCAGCCATCACCATCAATACTATTGCTATCGTCACATTTTTCGATGGTTTCTAAAATCCCGTTTCCGCATGTTTGCGGATCGCAAAGATCCCCCAAACCATCCTGATCAAGATCGTTTTGATCCGAATTCTGCTCAGCGGGGCAGTTGTCTGCGTTACCACAGATTCCGTCCCCATCAATATCGTTATCAGCATCCAAAGGACAAAGGTCACAGGCATCTCCGGCAGAATCACCATCGGCATTCAATTGATCTGCGTTTACAGTCAAGGGACAATTGTCATTAGCATCGCCCACCTGGTCGTTATCGTCATCAGCGTCACACGCATCACCCAAAGAATCTCCATCCGTATCAAGTTGATCCCCATTTGCTGTCACGGGACAATTATCGGCTTGATCAAGCACATCATCATTATCATCATCTTCATCACAGGCATTCCCCAGAGCGTCGCCGTCTGTATTGACCTGATCCGTATTCACGACAACCGGACAGTTGTCCATCTGGTCTTGTCGACCATCATTGTCATCATCGTCGTCACAGGCATTGCCCTCAGAGTCTCCATCTGTATCGAGTTGGTCGCTGTTTGCCGTAAAGGGGCAATTATCATTGGAACCTAAAACGCCGTCATTATCAGGATCATCTTGCACATACGTCTTAGCATCCGGAACCGGAGCCTTCTGTTCTCGATGCCCTACATTGTCAATGGCAATACTGTAAAATTCATGGGTGTGGCTCGGCGTGCCGATGAACTCTGCTGAGGTGTCAGATATTCTCTCCTTCCAGAGGAACCACTTCAACTCTTGACCGTCACGAGTGTAAATATCATAAGCAGCTATACCTGAAGCACTGTCACTCCCACCCCAGCTTACAACGAAGACACCATCAGAAATCTCAGCCAAAGGACTTACAGAACTGGATGGACGTTCCTTGTCAATTGTAACGAGCGCTTCTTTTTCAGGATCTGTTCCCTGACTCGGGTCATGTGGGTCGACTTGGTTCGTATAAATATTTTCACCCATGTCAAAGATAATGAGCGCTATATTGCGAATTTGGCTGTTTTCTTCCAGGTCCTCTTTGTGGTCAATAATGTAGCTGACATATCCCATACCGCGCCTTGTTCCATCCTCTGGAGGCAGGAAACCGATATCCACCGGCGGAGTCCAACCCGTTTCGGGATCAATGGAGTAGAAATGGGCCGAAACCATACCCGTTGCTAATTCAATGCCAGCAACGATTCGCACCTCAAAGTCCACGCCATTATAGGTCATCGGGATGGTCGTTTCGAAATTCTGGCTGCCTGGCGGCACGGGAATAAATGTATCGCCAAATCCTACCTCGGTAATACGAAAACTTGACCAGTCCAAAGCCCCTGCTAATTGATTGGTGATGTCTACTTGTTGGGCCGGGGCCGTAGCCGAAGCATCATTTTCAAAATCAATTCTATACGGAAGAATTGTCTTCTCTGGCACATAATGTTCATCATCATATCCTCCTGGTCCCGTAAGAGCGTTGGGGTCACAACTTGAAGCAGCGCCTGTAGCGCCTTGAGCTCCAATCGTTCCGGGAATACAGATTGCGGATCCATCTTTCGCGGCAAAAAGAGTGCCCACTAAAATGATTACGAAAAGTTGAACGGTGTTTCTTAACTTCATTGCCATCTCCGATTTTTTATTATTGAAACCTTTTCTGGTGTTTTGACAGCCTTGTCACCAGAAAGAAATGATTGGCACAAGTAAACTAAATTGCTGAACGTCTTTATTTGTTTTCTCCAGGGATCATGAGTGTTTCCTAATTCAAACATCGGCTAACCTGTGCGCTTGTCCCGGTGATAATCTCTGAATAAGCATCCAAAAACCTGTTCATAGTTTCCCCCACGAAACGAACAACATGCAATGATTTCAATGAGTCTTATTATTTGTAAGGCATGGGAAAACACACAAGCCAAAAGAAAGTCAGGAAACCACAAAAAAACAAATGCAAGTGTTTGTCAACAAAAAAATTAAAATGATGGTCAGGTTTTTTTTGGGGGGGGGATGGGATAAAGTGAAAAGGGGGACGAAGCAGCATTTTGTAGAAACTTTTACGACCTTTCGGCTTTGTCAAACGCTACTGCATCCGTGTAGGTTACGCCGTTCCCGCCAAAAATATCCAGGGCGCTGCCGATGGTCGCGTCAAGTTTTCCCGCACCCAATTCCTTGATAAGATACATGTCGTTCATGCTCTGGATTCCGCCGGCATAGGTGGTGGGCAGAGTTGTCCATTTCCCCAGGTTAACCGCAAGCTCTTGTTCAATGCCCGAGCATTTCCCTTCAACATCAACGGCATGAACCAGAAACTCGTCACAGAATTTCGCAAAATACTTTAACGTTTCACCGTTCACTTCCATATCGGTGAAATTCTGCCAGCGATCCGTGACAACATAATATTTTCCGCCCTTCTTCCGGCAACTGAGATCAAGGACAAGCCTGCCCTTGCCCACTGCCTGCAGGACTTCCAGTAAACGGTCTTCACGCACCCGGCCTTTTTCAAAGACATAGGAGGTAATTATCACATGCGAAGCGCCCTGATCAAGCCAGTAGGCGGCATTTTTGGCGTTAATGCCGCCACCTACCTGCAGACCGCCAGGATAGGCCTGCAATGCTTCAAGCGCCGCCTGGTCATTTCCGGAACCGAGCTTAATCACATGACCGCCGACAAGGCCGTCTCTTTTATACATTTCCGCATAAAACAAAGGACTCTTATCCGAAGCAAAATTGGTTTTGAGGCTGGATGACTGATCATCGGAAAGGGTTGAACCGACAATCTGTTTCACCTGCCCTCCATGGAGGTCGATACAGGGTCTGAATCGCATGAGTATTCCTTATTGATAAATTAAGCTGATTAGCATCGAGTTTCAGATTCAAGCGCATAAGATGACATTTGACGCCGGTTGCCCTGGCCGGCCGTCTCTCTTCGCGGGTCGGCGGGACAGGCCATCATGCCATTATGCTCTCTGGACCATTCCCGGCTGAAAGAGGATGGTAATCAAACAATTTAATCGAGGAATATTACCAGATAGCCCAAAATAAAAAAGCCTCTATTTCATAAAGAAACAAGAGGCTTATGCAATCACGCCGTAGGAGTGATTATAAAAATTAAAACTGTATAATCAAACCCTGGTAAGCATTAATGTTGATGGATCAAGATCAAGGATCCGACCTGATTCATCCGTGGAACCTGTTGTATCTTTTATGACATCAAGGGCAACGCTCTTCTTCTCCACTTCAGGCCGCAGCAGCACAACAGTATCAAACAGGTCATCGATCTCATGACAGGGCGCGGGCACACCATTTTTACTGGTCCGCTCATCCTCACGATGGAGAAGCGCTGAAAACCAGATATGCAAATCCATTGCCTCCATGAGTTCACGCATTTCAACCATACTCTGTCGATCGGTGTTGGAAAAATCCAGGCCGTCAATCATCAGGCAATCGGGTCGGAAAATATTCTGATAAATAAGATCATTCAGCCGTTCTTCAAGTTTCGGCTTGCTGAACGAAGATTCCTTAAAGGTCATTATTATCCGGTTGGGGAGGATCTCATCCATTATTTCAGCGGAATTTTCAAGCTTATATGTTTCCACCATATCTTTAAAAATATCTTCATACCAGATCTTGGTTTTCTCAAAGCTCTGACCGATGTTGACATGCAGGACCTTCTTGCCCCGCAGAAGGCTGTCCAAAGCAATCTGCACAAGAATTGCTGTTTTCCCTATTCCCGCACGTGCCATTACAAGCCCCATCCGCTGGCTTATGCCGCCGCCGTTTGCATCAGGACTCAGAGCCCGCAACGGATTATTTTTGTTCATTTCTTTTCTGTTCATGGCTTCACTCCAGTATCAAAATCCTACTTTTTTTTCTTTTTCTGGATATCCAGAATAATCTCTTCAGCGACACTCTTTGGAACATGCCTGTACGCTGCAAATTCCATGGTAAACTCCGCCTTACCCTGGGTAAGAGAGCGGAGAACGGTGGAGTAGCCAAACATTTCTGAAAGCGGTACTTCCGCCTCAACCACAGTGTAATCGCCTTCCTCGAATGTCCCGGCGATAACACCCCGGCGCTGATTCAGGCTGCCCATGACCGGCCCCTGAAACTCGGTAGGACCTTCCACGGCTACCTTCATGATCGGTTCCAACAAAACCGGCTTTGCCTTACTGTAGCCTTCTCGGAAACCACCGAATGCCGCCAACTGGAAAGCCACATCAGAAGAGTCAACCGCATGAAACGCCCCGTCGTTGAGAACAACCCGCACGCCGTTAACCGGAAATTCGGCAAGGGCACCTTTCACAATGCCCTTCTGAAACCCCTTGTCGCAGGAAGAGATATACTCCCGGGGGATAACCCCGCCGACGACTTTATCAACAAACTCGTAATCCTTTTCTTCAATGGGTTCCATATATCCGGCAACCCGACCGAACTGTCCTGAACCGCCGGTCTGTTTCTTATGGGTATAATTGAATTCCGCCCGCTGAGTAATAGTCTCGCGATAGGCGACCTGGGGAGGTCCGATTATAACATCGGCTCCGTACTCACGCTTCATCCGCTCGATATAGACCTCAAGGTGTAATTCACCCATCCCGGAAATAATCGTTTCATTGGTCTCATGGTCCACAAAGGTCTTGAAGGTAGGATCTTCCTTGGTGAAACGGTTAAGCGCCTTTGACATGTTAATCTGGGCTTTATTGTCCGTTGGAATTATCGCCAGAGAAATAACCGGTGCAGGCACATGCATGGAGCTCATGGAGCATGATATATTACTTGAGGTAAAGGTGTCTCCAGATGCGCAGTCAACCCCGAAAAGGGCGACGATATCTCCGGCGGTGGAACTCTCAATCTCTTCCATCTCGTTGGAGTGCATCCGGACAAGTCGGCCGATTTTTACTTTTTTACCGGTCCGTGAATTGACAATTGTATCGCCCTTGTTCATCGTCCCCTGATAAACACGAACATAGGTCAACTGGCCGTAGCGACCGTCTTCAAGTTTAAAGGCAAGGGCTATAAGCGGCTCATCCGGATCGGACTTGACCACTATTTCCTCTTCATTTTTATCAAGATCAAGGGCTATGTTTTCAATGTCCTTGGGGTTTGGCAGATAATCGATAACCGCATCAAGCAGGGGTTGAACCCCTTTATTCTTATATGCCGAACCCACAAAAACCGGCGCCAGCTCCAGGGCCAGGGTTCCTTTACGAACCGCGGCCTTGATCATTGCCACGGTGGGTGTGCCTTCAAGAGCCGCTTCCATCAGTTCATCGGAAAACATCGAGGCCGCATCGATCAATTCTTCCCGTTTTGCTTCGGCTTCAGCCAGTAAATTTTGAGGAATCTCGTCTTCACGAATGATATCGCCGTTCTCCCCTTCAAAATAAAGGGCTTTCATGATTACCAGGTCAACAAGACCCTTGAGATTCCCTTCAAGACCGATGGGCAACTGCAGGGCTATAGCATTAAGATTCAACTTATCACGAATCTGCTGGATAACACGATCGGGGTTTGCGCCGGTCCGGTCACATTTATTAATAAACGCTATACGGGGCACTTTGTACCGGGTCATCTGGCGATTAACCGTAATACTCTGTGACTGAACTCCACCCACTGAGCAGAGAATAAGCACCGCACCGTCCAATACGCGAAGGGCCCGTTCAACTTCAATGGTGAAGTCAACATGGCCGGGAGTATCAATAATATTGATATGGTTATCCTTCCACGAACAGTAAGTGGCCGCGGACTGAATGGTGATGCCCCTTTCTCTTTCAAGTTCCATGGAGTCCATTTTCGCACCGACACCATCCTTGCCGCGTACTTCATGAATCGCATGAATTCTTTGCGTGTAGTAAAGAATACGCTCCGTAAGGGTGGTTTTACCCGAGTCGATATGCGCGCTTATTCCAATATTGCGCACCTTATCCAAATCTGTCTTCATCACTGCTACCTCTACCATTGCTTAAAAAAGGTTTATTTAAACCAAAATATTTTGTCTTACTCTGCACTAAGAAAAAATGCCGTCAGGCATATTCAGAGGCCAACGGCATCGGAAATTTTCATTAAAGTCATCGTTCCTGGAATCTTTCCGAAAGAACCGGAAAGAAACGACCTCACTGAGGCCGCATAAAATCAAACCAGGAACAAGACCATATAGCCCACAACACCTATAATGTCAAGAATTCACGACCCTAAAACCTTCAGAAAAAGCCGGTTCAGGCTTCGCCGAACGAATCAGCAAACAACTTAATAATGGCAGCATTACCTTCTTCGCTGAGATTCCTGGTTCCGGATCCTACAAAGGTATCGTGCTTGATCGTTGGTGAATCCTCTTGCCATTGGGCGTTCAGCCAGGAATACCATTTATTGGTGCCCTGATCGAATACACTCAAAGGCCGATTAAAAAGTTTGGCGAGCTCAACAGCCCAGCCAGTGCCGCCTTTGACTGTTTTATCTTCCTGGATAATCCCAATGGCAAAAACCTGATGTCCCTTATTAACCATGTGAAAAATCGTCTGAAGGACCTTCCTGATTTTCTCTGCGTTATAATACTTCCGCCCCATCATTTTGGAGGCGAGTTCCATACTGATATCACCGCGCTTAAGCTCTTCATTGCTGAGCTCGGTAACATTGATTTTTCTCTCAATCTCCTGTCCCGGAAAGGTATAATTTACTTCCGTGATCCCCCATTTTTCAGCTGCATTGCCGAAAGCCACTTCAGCCTGTGTGTTGCCGCCGCTGTATAAAACACATTTTCCTTTGTCCATTTCACTCCTCATTGAGCTGCTTAAAAAAACTTCGGCGCCTGAAATTCCTGGCGCCTTGGATCCATCCTGCAAGCATATAACAGGAAGCGGGCACCATATACGATTATCCAAAAAAAGCAATAATTTTTTATCACTTCGCCCATAAAACCAACAAAAAAACAACGCTTTCAATCGATTCCCCTAATGGAGAAACATATCCCGCCGGGCATATTTTTTGCCGGGATTTTCCTGATTCTCGGCACGAACCCTTTATCCTACGCCATTGATTCCTTTTCTTTTAATGTTTGACCTGCTGTCATAGATAGACAAAACGATGAGCTGTTTGCGCTGGATGGATTATTTTCTTCATCGACAGCTGAAGCATTCCGGAACCAGAAACCCCTTGGAGATGAGGCACTTCGTTCCAGCACCATGGGTTTCAAGCCATTTTTTTCAAGCAGGGCGACAACTTCAAGGATGACCTGACCCAGGCCCAGTTCAACCTCGGCGGAAAGCCCGATTCCTGTGGTTAAATCCTTGGGCTCAATACCGTAAAGAAGCAATCTTTCGGGCAGTGCGTCAATAAGCGTTGCCTTGGCGAGCAAGTCGGAAATACCCAATTGATGCGGAGAGATGCTGGTCATGAAAGCTGCAGGGACCTCTTCATCTTCCAAACGGTAGACGGTGCCCGGAGCCTGGCCGTTTCGCATGGCATCGATGATTATCAGCAAATCTTTTTCTTGAATATATTGCAGAAGTTCGATTCCTGCAGTGCCCCCATCAAGCAACTCCACGTCATCGGGAAAGATGTACCGCGACTCAAGCTCTTCAATGGCTCGCACCCCTGCCCCCTCGTCTCTGAGAAGAACATTGCCTATTCCCAGCACACCTACATTCATGCCTTTCCCCTATAACCTATAGCACTTTGACCCGGACAATTTCGCGAGAATTGCCATCAACCAGATGAATAGCACAGGCAAGGCACGGATCAAAGGAGTGTACCGTCCGCAGGATTTCCAAGGGTTTTTCAGGATCGGCAACCGGATTCCCCAGCAAAGAAGCCTCGTAAGGACCAAGGGCATCATCGGCGTTTCTCGGTCCGGCATTCCAGGTGGAAGGAACCACGCATTGATAATTTTTTATAATACCGTTTTCAATGACAATCCAATGAGACAGGGTGCCGCGCGGCGCTTCATGAAATCCGAAGCCGCGTTGCTCTCCCTTGGGAAACACCGGGGGGTTGAAGGTGGTCATGTCACCCCGGCCGATGTTATCGATCAACGCCTGCCATTGATTGTTCAGCGTGTTGTACAGTACCCCACAGCGCACTGCCCGGGCAGCGATCCTGCCGATTGTCGAATGCAGCGCGGCAATCCCGACTTTTGCCCCGGCAAGCTTACTCACCCTTTCCAGGGTCAGACCAACATATTTTCTGGTGGTTTCATGCCCGGCAGCATACATTGATAAAACATTTGCCAGCGGCCCGACCTGGGCGGGCGCCCCTTTAAATGTTGGTGCCTTGACCCATGAATATTTTCCGTTATCCTCAAAATCCGTATAATTCGGCTCTGTTTCCTCTTCAAAGGGATGACGATTCCAATCACCTTTATACCAGGCATGCTTGATGCTTTCCTTGACATTATCCTTAAAGAAACTGTCCTGATAGCTTGTTATGGGGGCGAATTTCCCGACATCGCCATCAGGAATATAACCACCGGGCAGTTCAAATATTTTGCCTTTGGTATCAAGAGGCATATCCGGAACAGACAGATAATTGGTCACCCCGGCGCCGTATTTTGTCCAATCGGCGTAGAATGCCCCCACTGCGGCAACATCCACCAGCAGAACGTTTTCAACAAAATCACCAACTTCGTCGATCAGGGTTTTAACATGGTAGAGTTTTTCCATGTTGAGGGCTGAAGTGCTGTCCGGATTAATGGGGTTTGCCACCCCGCCCACCGCCAGATTCTGAATATGCGGAGTCTTGCTGCCAAGGATCGTCACCACCTTGTTAATTCTACGCTGATAATCAAGGGCCTGAAAATAATGCGTCGCCGCAAGCAGATTAACCTCCGGCTCAAGCTTCATAGCCGGATGCCCCCAGTAACCGCTGCCGAAAACGCCCAGTTGCCCGGAGCCGATAAATGCCTTCAATTTATCCTGCACCGCCATGATCTCATGATAACTGTTCCCCTTCCAGCTGGACAGGCTCTGGCCGAGAGTTGCGGTTTTCCGGGCATCGGCTTTCAGGGCTGAAACAATATCCACCCAGTCCAGAGCACAGAGTTGATAAAAATGCACAATATGGTCATGGACGCTATGGGCGCCGATAATCAGGTTTCTGATATACTGGGCGTTGAGCGGCACCTCCATGTCAAGGGCATTTTCCACGGCCCGGACCGAAGCAACGGCATGCACCGTCGTACAGACACCGCAGATTCTCTGGGTAAAAAGCCATGCCTCGCGGGGATCACGGCCCCTGAGAATAAGCTCAATGCCCCGCCACATCTGACCTGAGGACCAGGCATTGGTCACCTTGCCGCCATCCACTTCACAGTCAATCCGTAAATGCCCCTCAATTCTGGTTACCGGATCAACAACAATTCTCTTTGCCATGTTCATGTCTCCTTATAATAAACCTTATCCTTCAGGCATGTTTCGCATCATGAAGTACCGGCAGCCGCTTGACAAACCATATATAGCCCATGATCTCAAGAGAAATTATCGCCAAGGTAACAACGAGCTCCTGGACCGTAGGGAAATAATGGAAGCCGCCCCCGGGATCAAAGCCCACCAGGTAGGCGTTTATCCTGTACATGCCACCGCCCACCATAATCGCCATTGATGCAAGGAAGAGCATCTGCGGACTCCTGCGATTAGCCGGATAAATAAGAATAAGCAAGGCGCCGATCAGGAAGAAATTTTCCAGCAGAAACATGTTGGCGGCAAGCCCCCCGGAAAAAGCCATGGGCAAAAGATTCCTGGCATTGATGTCCTGCAGTCTGACCAGCAGATAAAAGCCCAGCACCCAGGGGATTACGCCGGAAAGTTTGCTGAGCAGACGGATCTCATAGGGCCGGTTAAAACCCAGCGCTGCAACCGATGACTCAAAAATAACCACGGCATAGCCCATGGTCAGTGCCGAGAGCAGGAAAAGCAGCGGCAGAAAACTGCCCCACCACAGAGGCGACAATTTGTTCCCGGCTGCAAGCATCATCGTCCCGAGGGATGACTGGTGCATGGTGGGCAGGAGAATGCCAAGAGCGATAAATATGAAAATCAGCCGATTCAGCTTAGCGGCAAGTTTCTGAGCTTTGATTTTTTCAAGAAAAACAGGGGCGAACTCGATCCACAACACCATGACATAGGTACCGATACAAAGTGCTACCTCCAGAAGGACCGAGCGGAAATTACTGAATTGCGGAAGAAATATATTATACGCCTGCCAGTATCGCCCCAGGTCGATGATTACTGAAACCCCTGCAAAGGTGTAGCCGAAGATACTGGTCATGATCGCCGGTCTCACCAGGGGGTGATATTCCCCCTTATTAAAGATATAAACCAGCAACGCCATGGAATAGCCACCGCAGGCAAAAGCCGTTCCGACAACAACATCGTAGGCAATCCATATTCCCCATGGATAGCCGTCGCTGAGGTTGGTCACCGCCCCAAGCCCATAAATAAACCGCTCCGCAACAAAATAAACTCCCAGCACAACAACCGCCGCAAGGCATAGAAACGGTATGGTGAAAATTTTTCCGCCCATCGGTTTTGCTTCACTCATCGGTTCACTCCTTATCTCGTGTCAGCAACAGCAGACCTATTTTTTTTTGTCGCCTTCCTCTTTCCTGCCGATCATGTAAATAAGCCCACCCAGTACAACGATTGGATAGACCATGCCCTTGTAAATGGCATATTGAATACCGTCGGATATTTTTGCAAAGGATTCATCCGGCAAACCAGGAAGCCCCAGCTTTTCAAAAGGAACCCCGGACAGATACATCACCTGGGTGCCGCCCACTTCATGCTCACCGTAAATAGAATTCACATAATTTGCTGCCCGGTGCTTCAAGAATTTCGGTGCAATCCTTCCGCCTATATCAGCAACCGGAAAATCATAATATGTGCCCGGAATCATTGCCATTCTCCTCCTGGCCTCTGCAACTAAAGATTCCACCGGCCCGAAAAGAGATGCTCCGGTGGGGCAGGCCTCACAGCATGCCGATATGCCCCCCTGCTTTATCAAGTGCGAACAGAGCTGGCATTTGACTATTTTAGGGACAGGGGTTTCCCACTCGAATTTCGGAATATTGAAAGGACAGGCAATCTGACAATATCTGCATCCTATGCAGGCATCCTTATTATAGGTTACCATTCCGGTCATCTTATCCTTGGACATCGCCGATACCGGACAGGCCGAAACGCAGGATGCATCTATGCAGTGCATACAGTGCCTTTTAATAAACGAATGGCCCTCGATATTGTCTTTCTGGTCACCGCCGCCAATGCTATACTTTTTAATAATATTCAGTGTCGATGACGACAGATCTCTTGGGTTGTCCCACATCCGATCCAGGCCTGAATGCTCGTAGGGCATATTGTTCGCTTTTTTGCAGGCAACCATACATACCTGGCAGCCGACACAGAGGGTCGCGTCATACAGCATCCCCAGAAGGCTGGGATAATCCCTTCTATCACCCCTTTCATGCGCACCGACCAGATCCGGCTTACCCAGTGCCGCAAGCGTCCCGCCTGCTGCCACCCCTTTCAGAAAATCCCTTCGCTTGACTTTCATGGCCCAAACCCTTTCTTATGGTTGTCCGCATCGTAGAGAGCACTTTGCGGACGCGTGTTCCGCCCCTGTTTTATTGAAACTATCGGAGGCGATAATTCAGTGTCCGACTTTTCACTACCCCATCAAGATTGTTCCTCATCGGTTTCGATGCTGCCCAGTTTCTTGAATGTAACCGCAGCAGCTCCTGCCGCAACACCGGCGACACCGGCAAGCAACGCTGCAGCCCCAGGTGAAAGGGCGCTGCCCTTGTCATCAAAAATCGACGCTTGTGCCGCAGCCGGGGTCAGCTGTATCACCTCAGCTGGTGAATGGAGCGGGACGCTAAATCCAACTCCCTTCTCCGAACACCCGAAACACGGATGTCCGGTGCCCACCGGCCAGGTGCCGGACCCCACATCTCCGAAATTTAGCGTTGAGCAGTTATTATAAGTCTCCGGCCCTTTACAACCGAGCTTATACAAACAATAACCCTGCCTGTGCCCCTCATCGCCAAACTGCTGGGCGAACCGTCCGGCGTCAAAATGCGGTCGCCGTTCGCAATTTTCATGAATCAATCGGCCGTATGCGAATTTCGGGCGCATCTTGTCATCCAGAGCCGGAAGCTTGCCAAAGGTTACATAATAGAGAACCGTTGAGAGAAAATTATAAGGATTGGGAGGGCACCCCGGAATGTTTACCACTGCAATCCCGCTGTCTTTGAGGATTTCTTGCACAGGCTTTGCACCGGTGGGATTCGGGTCTGCAGAGGGTATCCCTCCCCATGATGAACAGGAACCCAGGGCGATTACCGCTGCCGCCTTCGGCGCCGTATCTGTGAGAATTTCAAGGGCGGTGCGGCCGGCGATCTTGCAATAGACCCCGCCATCTTTGGTGGGAATTGAGCCGTCAACCACCAGGATGAATTTACCCCTGTTTTCTGCAATGGATTTTGCGCGGAATTCCTCGGCCTGATGGCCGGCGCCGACATTTAAGGTCTCCGAGTAGTCCAGTGAGATGAGATCAAGGATGAGATGTTCGAGGGTGGGATGGGTTGCCCGGAGGAGGGACTCGACACAGCCGGTGCACTCCTGAGCGGAAAGCCAGATAACCGGGGGCCGTTTGCCTGCCGCAACTGCAGCCTCGGCGATCCGGGGTCCGAAACTTGCCGGAAGTCCCATGTAAACCGCAGCCGCTGTGCAGAATTTCAGAAAGTCCCTCCGTGTCACATTGCTGGATTCCAGACCAAAGCACGACTTTCCATTTCTCATAACAGCCCTCCTTCTATTGTAAGAATGAGAATATTCTCTGATTTTCAATACTGTATAACTAAATGATGTTTATTCCTTGGCGATTTCAATTATTACATTTTTTATGGGAGAGGATTTCATTCCTAATCCAGTATGTGCAAAGGCAAAATTAAAACACAAGAAAAAATTTTCTTGTGCGGCAGGCCAATATTCTCCCTAAAACAATCACATAGCACAGATGCATGCTTTAATTGCTGAGATAATCAGCCAACCCACGCAACTCAGCGCCTGAAAGTTTTTCAAAAGAAGGCATTCGTGTTTGCGGATATTTATTCCGGGGATTTTTCAGATACTCGCGAATTTCATTACTATTCATTCTCCGACTGACCGCAGTAAGATCAGGACCCATTCTGCCACCCTGACCTTGAAAGGAATGGCAGTTACTGCACCCTTTGCTTTGAAAAAGTGCTTCCCCGTCCGCAGAGCACCCGGCAAATAACATCCCTCCAAAGACGACCCAAAAAACCATCAAGAAACTCTTCATTTTCATCCGCCTCCACAAGTCATGTTTTATTGCACTATCAAATCTCACAAAAAGTCAAGCCGGAGCCTTTTCCTCATTACTCCGGCCTGGAAAATAATTAGCCCGGATTCTGGAATTAGGTTTTAATCTCATAAATCTTGGGATACCATAGAAAAAATCTGTAAAAACTCCAATTGAAGAGGAGCCTTCCCATGCAAGACGTCCTTACAACCTGCGTCTATTGCGGCTGCGGTTGCGGCCTTTATCTCCACGAGGAAAACGGCAGAATAACCGGGTCGCAAGCCAGCAGGAACCACCCTGTTTCCCGAAACAATCTCTGTGTCAAAGGCTGGCACATTCACGAATTCATCCATGACCCTGAACGGCTCACCGAGCCTTTGATGCGGAAAAACGGCACACTCGTTCCGGTTACCTGGGATGAAGCCTTTGATTACACAGCAAAAAAACTCACCGAAATCAGGGACCGGACTAACGCACAAGGCATCGGGGTGCTTTCCTCGGCAAAATGCACCAACGAAGAAAATTATCTTCTCCAGAAATTTACCCGAGCGGTACTCAAGACAAATAACATAGACCATTGCGCCCGCCTCTGACACGCTCCCACGGTGGCAGGTCTTGCCACCACCTTCGGCAGCGGCGCCATGACCAATTCGATCAATGAAATCGAAAACGCCCAGGTCATCCTGGTAATCGGTTCCAATACCACCGAGGCCCATCCCCAGATCGCCCGCCGTATGTCGGATGCCAGGGATAAAGGCGCAAAACTCATTGTCATTGATCCGCGCAAAACCCTTATCGCCGAAATGGCCCATATCCATCTCAATCTCAATCCCGGAACCGACATCCCTTTATTGAATGCAATGATGCGGATTATTCTCGATGAAAACCTGCTGGACGATCTTTTCATTGAGATGCGCACGGAAAACTTCTTTGCCCTGCGCGACATGCTGTACCGTCTGGACATGGATGAGATCGTCGAAATCACCGGCGTGCCTCTTGAAAAAATAAGCGCCGCGGCCCAGATCTATGCCCGGGCCCAGAAGGCGGTTATCTGCTATTGTTTGGGGATTACCCAGCATGTCTGCGGTACCGAAAATGTCCAGAGTATTGCAAACCTGGCGATGATGGCCGGCCACATAGAAAAGGAAGACACCGGGGTTGACCCGCTCAGGGGTCAGAATAATGTCCAGGGTGCCTGTGACATGGGGGCCCTTCCCAATGTTTTCACCAGTTATCAGTCGGTCACCAATCCCGACTACCGGGAAAAATTCGAAAAGGCCTGGATGGTGAAACTGTCGGAAAAACCGGGCCTGACTCTGATGGACATGACCCATGCCGGAAAAGACGGGGCAATGCAGGCCATGTTCATTGTCGGCGAAAATCCCATGTTGAGTGACCCGGTGATTTCCGCCGTGGAAGAGACCTTAACAAATCTCGAGTTCCTGGTGGTTTCGGATATATTCCTGACCGAGACCGCAGCCATGGCCCATGTGGTATTCCCCTCCGCATCTTTTGCTGAAAAAACCGGCTCCTTCACAAACACCGAACGCCGGGTGCAGATGGTGCGGCAGGCAATCCAGCCCCTGGGCTCCTGCAAAACCGATGCGGATATCATCACCGAACTTTCGGCCCGAATGGGTTATCCCATGGAATACGAGTCCCCTGCCGAAGTTATGGAAGAAATCGCCCTGCTGACCCCGATTTACGGCGGCATGCACCATGATCGCCTTGAATCCTCCTGGGGTCTGCAATGGCCCTGCTGGGACCGAAATCATCAAGGCACGCCCTTTCTCCATAAATATTTCTTCACCCGGGGCCTGGGGCAATTCGTTCCTGCAGGGCATCGGCCTCCCTGCGAGGAACCGGACGAGGATTATCCGTTTACCCTTATCACCGGCAGGATTTACCACCATTACCACACCGGCTCAATGACTCGAAAAAGCCCTTTATTAAACCGCGAATGCCCGGAGGCTGAGCTTGAGATTAATCCTGCTGATGCGGAAGGATTGAAAATCCGCAACGGCGACAGGTTACGGGTTTCAACCAGACGCGGCAGTGTCGAGATAAAGGCATTGATTACCGACAGGGTTTTCAAAAATTCTATTTACACCTCGTTTCACTTTGCCGAGGCGCCGATCAATCTTTTGACCATTGCCTCACGGGACCCTTTGTCCAAATGCCCGGAATATAAAATCTGTGCGGCAAAAATCGAACATGCGTAAAAAGCTCAATCAGGTATAACTCAACCATGAATGATACATTTATTCTGAAAAAAGACCACCTCACCGGATTTCTGCGCCGTCTAAAAAAAGCGTATCGGCTTGTCGCCCCGGTAAAAAACAGACACGGCGACACCCTTTTCACTGAAATTGTCTCCATTGACGCAACCGCCATTGATCTTGAAAATCAGGCCCAGTCTTCGGTCAAGCCTTTCCTGTTTCCACAGGAAGAAGTGCTGTTTACCTATTCAACTTCCTCTCATGAGGATTACCATTTCAAACCCGACGGCAACTCAGTGCCCACCGTCTATTTCGGCCTGCGCTCCTGCGATCTTTCCGCAATCCTCTACATGGATGTGGCATTCAGCCAGGCAGGCCGGGATCCGTATTATCTCCAGAAAAGAAAAAACGCCATCCTGGTGAGCCTGGGATGCAACAACCCCTTTGAGAACTGTTTCTGCAATGCAACCAAGAACGGCCCCTTTCTTGAATACGGTTTTGACCTGCAGCTCACAGATCTTGGCGACCGGTATTTTGTTGAAGTGGGCCGCGCTCAGGGACAGGAAATCATTGATACCTTGAGCCATTTTTTCTCTCCTGCTGGTGACACGGATAAAAAAGCCCAGTATCAGGCATTTCTTGAAGCGCGCGGCAATTTCCAGCAATTCGTCCATGTGGATCAGGCCCTCAAACGTCTAGCCGCCGGAGATGTTCCCAATACGCTCTGGGCCGATCTTTCCCTGCGCTGTCAGGATTGTGCCGGTTGCGCCTATATCTGCCCGACATGCGTCTGCTTTACGATCAAGGACAAGAAATTAACCAAAGACAGCGGCGCAAGAATCAGGTCATGGGATGCCTGCACATTCAGCGGTTTCACCAGAATGGCCGGCGGCCATAATCCCGTTGATCCCAGGACCCAGGCAATCCGCAAACGTTTTCTCCATAAAATGCTCTATGACCCCAAAAAACACGGAAGACCCAGTTGTGTCGGCTGCGGCAGGTGTGTAAACATGTGCTTCGGTGGTGTTGATATCATCCGTTTTATCAACCGACTCTGCGAATAAGGCTGCAACCCACTTGAACATTTAGGATAAATCCGGAAAAACCAATGATCCATAAAACAGAAGAAAATATTTATCTGCCGAAAATTGCCACTATCAAGGATATCTGTATTGAAAATTCACAGATCAAAACCTTTATCCTTGAGTTCAACGACCAGAAATTCAACAAGTCATTCAGCTACAATCCTGGTCAATTCCTGATGGTCTCCGTTCCCCACCACGGCGAGGCGCCCATATCTTTTTCTTCAACCCCGACCCGCCCCGGCGCCGTTTATCTTTCGATTCGAAAAGCCGGAAAACTCACCGGCGCCATGCACGAGCTCGCAAAAGGGGCTGCAATCGGATTGCGCGGCCCCTACGGCAAGCCCTTTCCCATGGAAGACCTCAAAGGCAGCAATCTCCTTTTTGTTGCTGGCGGCATCGGCCTTGCCCCTTTGCGCTCGGTGATCAATTACTGCCTGGATAAAAGGGCTGAATACGGCGAGATCACCGTGCTTTACGGAAGTCGCGCACCTTCTGATATCGCTTTTGCGGCCGACATCGACTCCTGGAAAAAACAAGGCGTTTCCTGCTCGCTGACCGTGGACGTGGCTGAAGATGGCTGGGACGGACCAGTAGGATTGGTCACCACATTGCTAGACAATCTGCAATCCGACAACTCAAACACCACCGCCATTGTCTGCGGCCCTTCACTGATGATCCGTTTTGTCATCAACAAATTGACTGCTATGGGTTTCAGCGATGAGACAATCATCACCACCCTTGAACGCCACATGAAATGCGGTGTCGGCATCTGCCGCCATTGCCACATGGACAACAAGCTGGTCTGCGATGACGGGCCGGTTTTCTCGGTTGCCGACCTGCGCGGCCTTGATATAGCGGAACTGGGCGCATGATTGACGCCAAACCCCTTCATACCGTCACCTTCCTGCCCAGCGGCAAATCAGTAACAATTAAACAAGGGGAATATCTGCTCAAGGCCGCAAGGCTTGCGGGTATCCATATCAATTCATCCTGCGGCGGCGGCGGCGTCTGCGGCAAATGCAAGGTCATCATCAAGCAGGGCGATGTTGGCGGCGGCAAAAATGAAAAACTCTCCCCGGAAGATCTGGCCGCCGGTTTCAGACAGGCCTGCATCGCCACCATTACCGGCGATGTCTCCATTGAAATTCCTCAACGATCCGACCTTGGCCAAGGGGGCCTTGCAACCGAAGTGCCGACCCATCACCGGGCCCGAATGCACGTCTACGACATCGAGTCCCTTCGCCAGGAGGGCGTCTTCATGCCGCCGGTTGAAAAATTCTGCCTGGAACTCCCCAGGCCCACAGCAAATGAACACATGGCCGACACCGGCAGGATACTCCAGGGCTTGAATAATCAGTATGATGAGCGAGGATTTATCATCAGCCATGCAACCTTGCAGAAAGTCCCCAGGGCCCTGCGTGAAAATGATTTCCTGGTAACCGTAACTCTCGCAAGACCGGTTAATAAGCGCGCCAAAAGCCATCTGGTAAATATCCAGCCGGGCAACTGGACCCACCGGAATTTCGGTCTTGCCTTTGATATCGGCACCACCTCGGTATACGGCATCCTTGTTGATTTGAACACCGGGGTCGTCCTGGCCCGGGGCGGGGAATATAATGGTCAGCTGAGCTACGGCGAAGATGTAATCTCACGGATTATCCATGCGGAAAAGCCCGAAGGTCTGGACAAAATGCAGGAACTGGTTGTCGCCACCATTAATAAGATCATTCAACAACTCCTGTCTCATGCAAATCCACCGGCCCCGGACAAGGGCAGGATCAAACGTGACGAGATAAGCTCCATCACCCTGGCGGGCAACACGACCATGACCCATCTGCTGCTGCACCTGGAACCCAATAATATCAGGCGTTCGCCCTATGTGCCGGTTACCACTTTCCTGCCGCCGATCCGCGCCACCGACATCGGCATCAAACTGCCGCACCATGCAGTGGCCCTCTGCTACCCGGCAATATCAAGCTATGTTGGCGGAGATATCGTTGCCGGGGTGATGGGCTCAGGAATGTATCGCACCGAAAAACTCACCCTCTACATTGACATCGGCACCAATGCCGAGATTGTCATCGGCAACAAGGAATGGCTGGTCTGTGCCGCCTGTTCCGCAGGACCTGCTTTTGAGGGGGGAGGCATCACCCATGGCATGCGGGCCGCAGAAGGTGCCATCGAGGATTTCAGCCTGAATCCCCTGACCCTGGAACCGATGAATATCACCATCGGCAATAAACCGCCGGTGGGCATCTGCGGTTCCGGCCTGCTGATTCTCATCGCAACATTACTTGAAAACGGCGTTATCGATAGAAGTGGCAAGTTCAATCGCACCCTCAACAACCCACGCATCCGCGAAGGACGAAGCGGCTTTGAATATGTCCTTTCGTTCCACGAAGAGGCAAGTGCGGAGCAGGATATTGTTATCAATGAAGTGGATATTGAGAATTTCATCCGCGCCAAGGCGGCGATTTATGCCGGAATTAAAACCCTTGTGGAAGAAGTAGGGCTGCAGATCACCGACCTTGAACAGATCATTCTTGCCGGGGCATTCGGCAGCTACATCGACCTTGACGCGGCGATGAGCGTAGGCTTGCTGCCGGAGGTGGATCCTGATAAAATTCTCTATGTCGGCAACGGTTCACTGATGGGCGCCTGGATGAGCGAATTGTCCAACCATATCCGCCAGGATGTGGTTGAGGTCGTCCGCAGAATGACCAGCTTCGAACTTTCGGAAGTCAACGGTTTCAACAACCAGTTCATCGCCTCACTCTTCCTGCCCCATACCGATATCTCTTTATTCCCTGAGACCGGCAAACGCCTGGAAGCGATTAAGAGTTAATTTCTCATCACTGATCCCTCGACGACCTCTTCTTTGTTTTCATCTCTCACAGATAAAAAATACTCATCTAAATAAACAACACGCCATCCTGACCCACTCTTGACTCCCATGATATTCTGTGATACAGGTCAAATTACTACCTCTCTCTGTAGCCATTCTTTGCAAAGGCCATCCGGATGAACGAATCAGATATGCTGCAAGCGGCATTTAAAATCAATGAACAGATTAATTTTCTGTGGAATTTTTACGTGGTTTTTTCAGGCATCCTGCTTGGCTGGATTTTTTCGACAAGTGTTGACTGGTCAAGGGAAAAAAGAATCATCCTCATCCTGCTTTTTGCAATTTTTGCAACTATAAATAATCTGGCGCTCTTTAACGAATATACCCTTCTTAAGCTGTTGCTTGCCGATATGGAAAGAACAATTACCCAAAAGACCCTTGAAACTTTTTCCTTTTTATCACGATTTATTGACTCCACCGGCACAGGTCCTACCGGTGCGTTTATAGTGCATGGCTGCGCGGATTCTCTTATTATCCTGCTGATCTGGCGATCGACAGCCAAGACGCATAGATAGGATTAAATTACAAATATTTTTCGGTTTTAATACCGGCGCAAAGGAGACTCTCAATGAAACACTCTGCCCTGCTATCATTTATTGTGCTTTTCCTTCTCTCCGCCTGCTGCACCGCCACCAACACCCCGGTTGAAAATATCATCGAAATTGACAAGAAAGGCAGGCCCGGCATCCCGGACTCCGACGCCATTTTCACCCGGAAAGACTATGAAGAGCATCTAGAAAAAAACCTGCTCAATTTCGGAAACAAGAAAAAAGTTATTATCTTTATCCACGGCGGCCTGAACACTACTGAATGCAGTGAAGTACGAGCTGAAGAGCTGAAAACAAAGTTCGGGGATGAGTACCACCCGGTTTTCATTCACTGGCGCTCCGACCTCACCACAACATACATCGAGCATCTTTGGAATCACCGGCAGGGCGAACACTGGGATTTCTGGGGACCGGTGACGTCGCCGATTGTTTTTGGCATAGATATCGGCAAGGGAATTGTCAGAACACCGATGATCTGGTGGTATCAGCTTGTTTCCTTTCTCAAGGCATGCGGCTACGATGCAGCGCATTATGAAAATGCCAAAAAAATAGGTACGTTACTTGAAAATGACCCGCGGGTCAATTACACACCCGGCGAGGATTACCGGGGGAATTCCCTTGAAATATTTCAGGGGGTGATCGGTTTTTTCGAGTTTGCCGGGTCCTTGATTACCGCGCCGCTCTTTGATGCGGTGGGCACCGGTTCCTGGGACGTGATGAAACGCCGCACCGACACGATGTTTGCCACCATGTTCACCGCTGACGATCTGGATGAGTATAAAAGTCTTGACGAGTACGAAAGAATGAAGCAGGGCTCACTTGCGATCTTTTTTGAAAAACTGAAAACAAAAAACCTTTCAGGAGTTGAAGTGATCCTGGTTGGCCACAGCATGGGAACCATCGTTGCCAGCGAGATACTATCCAAATGGCCGGAAATACAATATGACAGGATTATTTTCATGGCGGCCGCCTGCACCATAAAAGATTTTGAAAGATCCGTGGCCCCATATCTCAAAAAACATCCGGACACTGAATTTTACAACTATACCCTGCATCCCAAGGCGGAAAACTATGAGGCCCATTTCGGCGGCTTCGGCGGCACCGGCTCCCTTCTGGTGCAGATTGACAATTTCTACGCCAACCCGGTTTCAGAAAAAGAGCGCACCCTGGGCAAATGGGAAAATATCATGAACGGTTTCAACTATTTTGACGATGAAATATTAGGAAGGCTGCATTTCTGTACAATGGACTATGATCCGACCGTGAAAAACATCTTTGGCAAAGAGAATCCCAATCCACCGATAAAGCACGGTGATTTCGGGGCGTCGAACAATTTCTGGAAAGAAGATTACTGCAAAACCTCGCGGATTAAAAAGTCAACGGCTATCGACTGAAGTCGAAAGCGTCTGGCACAAAGGCAGAAGGCACAGAGTAATCAACAAGTTTTTCAGTTTTTTTCACTTTCTGCCTTCTGCCTTCTGCCTTTGTGCCTTGAGAACAACATTCCTCAATGTTCAAGCTGACTGTCTGAATACAGTGGCCAAAGCCTTAACTATAGACTAATCAAAACTATTCCGCAGGTGGCGGATGATGCAGGTCCTGGAGTTCCGCTTTTGCAAGGGTGCCGTTAAGGCCGACTTCCATGGCCCGCACCGGACAGACCGGCACACATAATCCGCAGCCGCTGCATTTATCTACATCAAAATTCACCGCCATTTCAGGGCGTACTAAATGCAAAGCGCCGGTGGGGCAGATGCCCGTGCATGCGCCGCACTGAAAACATTTTGCATCATCACGACGAATACTTGCGGCAATCCTCTGGACATCCACGCCCTGTTTTTTCAAATACGCAAGGCCTTTGTTGACATTTGCTTTGGAACCCGAGAGTTCAAGGACCATCAACCCTTCCTGCTGCACAAGCACCGCGGCCTTGAGAATATTGAACTCAATATCGTATTTCTTGACCAGCTGACAGATTATCGGCCTGTCGGCATTTTCCTTGGTGAAACGAAGCACATAAATACGGGTATCCATGATCCCTCCTACATCCCATAATGCGGGGCATTAACAATTTATACCCATCGGGTATAAGACCCTTTACAACTCAAATCCATTCCTGAAATCATTGAAGCTGCTCACAACCCCAACGTTATTTATCGATCTACTGCGAAAAGGGTCTAATAATCATATCCGAAATTATCTTTAAACCGCTGGGCGATTTCAT